>NZ_CP149931.1 GCF_037949285.1 Thioclava sp. GXIMD4216 | reverse complement strand
AATTCCCGGATCGGGCCTCCAATACTCGGAGGTCTCCGGCCCGACCCGGATCAGTCGTCACCCCACAGCTCGTCCATGAACCCCTTCTGGTCGAAGTCGGGATCAACCGGCCCGATCTTGGCGGTAAGTCTGCGGGCTATCTTCCGGCGCGATGTCTTGAGTATGGGAAGGGGAACCTCGAAGACCTGCGTTGGCTCCGTGGGCATCTCAGGGTACCAGCCCCATGCGAACCGGCGATCAAGTTGCGATAGAGCATCTTCGCCTAGCCAGCCCAGATAGCCGCAGGTCACGACCCGCTCGCTATCGGAAAGCTCGTGGCCGGTCGTGAAAGAACGGCTGTCCGATAATCCTGATCTAGGGGCCATCTGTTGGTCCAGATTTTTCACGGCGGCGCTGCCCTCAGACGTCAGGCCGATGCCCTCGAATTCTCTGGAAGGGAGGTGCCGGATTTCGACACGAATTCGCTCCGGTTCTGCAAGGCCGGCGGCGACCAGATGCCGGGCGGCGTCGATGTCGACATAGCCACGGCTGTTCAGTTGCATCAGGGCCTGTCCTGTCTTGGTGAGCCTGGTCAGGATCATTGAATGCTGAAGGGGCTGGCTCATGAGGCGTCTCCTTGAAGCTGGTCTGGAATGCGCTGAATTATCCATTTTTTAGATAATCTGAAAAGCAGATTACCGCTTGCGCCCAAAGAGGTGGCGCAGCGACATGACGAAGACGATCAGAAGCACAGGTCATGTGGCTTTATGTGAGGCGCTGATCAACGCCCGGAAAGCGGCAGGCCTGACGCAGGCAGGAATGGCCGAGCGCCTTAAGTGCCATCAGTCTCTGGTTGCCAGGATCGAGAGTGGCGAGCGCCGGATCGATGTCGTTGAGCTGGTGGTTCTTGCCCGTGCGATCGGTGTTATGCCGTCCATGCTTCTGGAGCAGGTCGCGGATGCGACTGAGCCAGATCATCGGATCTGACTTCATCTTCCCAAAAGTATCCTCGGGGGAGCGCCGTCAGGCGCGGGGGCAGACAGCCCCTTTGCAAAAGAACAAAAGATGAATTCCTTCGTGCCATTTCGTTGAAAATTGAGCTGATATATTCTATATATGGTGGCCTCGTAGGCTCGAATCATCAAGATGAGCCAATTCAGAAAGGCGCGTCTTGTCCGAGCACGAATATTCAGTTGTAGGTCACAGCCGATCCAAGGTCGGTATGTACATAGCCTTCTTCGCGGGAACGATTGCCGGTGCCATAGCTGTTGGAGCGGGCCTTCTCATGACCGTAGCGCGTGATGCCGGATACCTTCCACGGCTTTTTGAAGTTTGGTTGCGTGGCGGTAACATGCTAATAATCGTCGGATTAGCCGACGGGGTTTTACGTTCATTGAACTTATTAAAGAGATGCA
Organism: Thioclava sp. GXIMD4216; assembly: GCF_037949285.1. NCBI lineage: Bacteria > Pseudomonadati > Pseudomonadota > Alphaproteobacteria > Rhodobacterales > Paracoccaceae > Thioclava > Thioclava sp. GXIMD4216. The sequence goes on along the minus strand of NZ_CP149931.1, from coordinate 16,242 downwards.
GTGATGATTGAAGATGGAGCAATGGACTGGGGCGAGGGTGGCCCTAAACCGGCGGCCGAGGGCTTCGATATGGAGGCCCGTCAAAAGTCGATTTATGAGTGGGTGCGGCAGGTGCGCGGTGGGGTTCTTGGCGGTGCCTTCACCATTGAGCGGCACACAAGCGCGGCCATCGTCTACTTTATGCTCGGCGACCGGGTTAAGCGCGACGACGTGCAGGCCGCGTTTGATGAGGGGCTGCTAACCCCACTCACCTTCGAGCGACGTAACAACGTGGTGTTATTGATAGCCCCGAACTTCCTGACAGAAGACGAGGTGAAGACACTCAGGGCCGACCTGAACGAGCTGCGCACCATTCGAAATTCGATGGCTCACAAACCGTTTTGGTTCCATCCAGAGTTGAACGATAAGGGAGAGGTGTTTAACCTTGTTCCAATGATTCAGCGCGGCAAGGCGCCTCTCGCGTTAACCACATCGTTCATCGAAAAGCTAAACGAGAAAATTGGCAGCTTGATCGAACGAAGCTCCAATCTCGCCGTCGCCGTAGTAGAGCAAGAGGTGAGGAAAAAAGAATAATGCTTTCAGTGGAGGCAATTGATGCCCCGCGAAGGACTATCCTAGCCTTTGCGTTCGTTTTTACCTTGTCTGCTTCGGATTGGCCGCGGCCATTAGAGATCTAGCTTTGAACGGCGGCTTCGTCCGCATTTTGAGCCTTCGCCTGCCCTGCGTCCAAGGTCCGGTCCGGGTCGGAAATGCTCGGCGGTTGGGTCGGGATTGCTTGCCACGCCACGCTGCCAACACTCAGAAAACCGCAGCTTGGAGTCGCTTTCGCTAGACGTTCGACAGCCTGACCGCCGCGCAGCGCCAACGGCGCGAAGTGTGGCCCCGGGCCACATTCCAGATCAGCCGTGAGCCCCGCAACCGGGGATCTCAATCGAGAAAAAGCCCGCGCTGTCCAGCGTGGCCCCTAGGGCCGCGCCTTGCATCCTGCGATGCTGGACAGCGCCCATATCGCCACGGGAAGCGAGCAGGTTGTGGGCAGGGCGGGCGTCGCAAAAGGCCGAGGCAAAGCCGAGGGAACCTGGTCCTGTTTCTGTATCTTGGTCTCTTGATAGCGTTCCCGCCTTGACTGATCACTGGTTAGTGCGTGCAGCGCTGCGCGCCAGAGCAGCGATCAAATCCGTGCGTGTGACGATGCCCACGATTTTTCCGTACTCAATGACGGGGACGGCGTCAGTGTCTCCGTCTGCCATCATTGGCAGAAGAGCCCCAATCGGCGTGTTGGTTGTTGCTCGGGGCCCTGCCACGCTCATAATGTCCCCTGCCACTATTGGTTTTTCGCGTTCGCGATCCAGCAGCCGTCGCAGGGCTGCCCCGTATCCTCTATCAAGGCGCATCGCGTCACTACGGGCTTGAGTGATGAGGTGCATTTGAAAAATCACCCCCAAGAATGTCTTGTCGGCTTCAATCACTGGAAGAGAGGTGAACCGGTGCTGTCTGAAGAGGTCGGCAATATCACCGAGGGATGTGCCCGGACCGACGGTGACGAGGTTTCGGGACATGATGTCCTGAGCTGACAAAGGTCCTGAGGAATGCGCGGCGGCTTGTAGTTCTGCTGCACCGATTAGCCGTGCGAGGTCTTCGACGCCCAAGTTGAACGATTGGCTGTAACGCTCAAGTATATTGGTCAGTTCGTCCTCTGACAGTCCCAGGCGTTCCGTGGGGTTACGATCATCAGTTCCGTGCTTGCTGAGATCATCAAACTGCCTGAACGGGTAGTGACGTCCAGTCAGGCGCGCATAGATGACGGCTAGAACTACGAGTGCCGATGTGCCCATTGCAATTGGGGTGAGAGCAAACCAGAAGCCAAGATGCGTGACGGCGTCGGGCGACATGGCTGCAGTCATAGCGACCGCACCCGCAGGAGGATGGACTGCCCGACACAGAATGGTTGCGGTAATAGCGAGCCCCACTGCCAAAGCAATCCGCAAGGTTGGATCGGAAACAGTCAGACAGACGGCGACGCCGACAATCGCCGCAACCGTGTTCCCGACAATCGCCGACCATGGCTGTGCAAGCGGGCTGTTGGGAACGGCGAACAGCAATACTGACGATGCCCCGAAAGGCGCAACGAGGTAGAGACCCAGTTCCATGTCAATCTGGGGAGAAAGAAGAAAAATTCCGGTCAGCCCGAGGCCAATCAATGCCCCCAGCCCTGCGCGAAACGCTTCAATGCCCGAGACGCGAGCAACGGCGGGACCTAATGACTTCAGAATGTGCAAGCTCGAACCTATCCGTTCTAGAAAGAAATGTTGGCGCTGCCTGGTACCAAGCGCTGGAGCAGCTGGTGCCAGAGAGCACACTGACCTGACCACCGACATCGTCGTCTCAGATTTGGCTTGAGCTAGGCTGTATCCATACCGAAATCGCTTGGAGCAAGTGCGACATCAGCAACAGAATATCGGCCAATCGTTTCGATGAATGCCTTTCGCGCGGCGATTAACGGTGGGATCAGTTTGCAGCTTTCGGTAATCGTGCAGCGGTTACCGGTACGCATGCATTCCACCAGGTCGAAATCCGTTTCCATATGTTGAATAATGTCGCCGACAGAGATTTCTGAGGCTTCACGCGCGAGGTATAAACCGCCTCCACGTCCTCGCTGCGCGGAAAGCAGAGCTCCTTGGGTCAGGGAACTGACTACTTTCATGATTGTACTGCGCGGAAGAGCATAGGTCTGCACGATCTGATCAATGTTGAAGCGCCGCGGATGGACCGACGCGGCATAGATCATAATTCGTAGCGCCAGGTCTGTGGTGTCATTTAGCCTCATCAGTTGTGCCCTTTCCGTTCCGCTCGGAGTCTTCGCGAAAAAAAATGCGACAGTATGACGCACTGTTAAATACATTCCGTCAGTTGGAATCATTTTATTACGCCTTATAGATTCCAATGATCGGAACCTATAAGGCAGGAGAACGGCATGGCCAAGCCCCTCACCGAGGCAACTCTGGAAATCATCGAAGCAACAGCGCCGGTCGTGGCTGCTCACGCAGATCAGATCGTGCCCAGCATGTACAAACGGCTGCTTGCCGCCCCCGAAATCAGGGCGCTTTTCAACATGTCCCATCAGCACGGGAACTCTCCACAGCACAAGGCGCTGGCAGGAGCGCTAATTGCCTATGCCACCCACATCCGAAACCCGGGCGTCTTGGTATCTGCGCTGGAACGTATTGCGCAGAAACACGTGGGCCTACAAATCTTGCCGGAACACTATCCCCACGTTGCCAAAGCTTTGCTAGGCGCTGTCTCCGAGGTTCTTGGAGAAGCTGCCACTCCTGCTATCCTTGAGGCATGGGGCGAAGCCTACTGGTTCCTTGCGGATACGCTGATCGAGCGGGAAGAGGAAATCTACTCAGTTTCAGCGGCGGCCGAAGGAGGGTGGCGAGGATGGCGACGTTTTGAGGTCATCGAGAAGTCCCCGGAAACCCCAGAGATTACATCCTTCGTCCTGCGCCCGGTTGACGGAGGATCCGTTTTGCGCCATCGCCCCGGCCAGTATTTGAGTTTCCGCTTCGCCCCGGAAGAGGGAGAAGAGTTTCGTCGGAACTATTCGATTTCCTCCGCTCCAAATGGCAAGACCTACCGTATTACCGTTAAGCGTGAGCCAGGAGGCCGGATTTCCAACTGGCTTCACGACAGCGTGGGCGTCGGATACGAAATTGACGTCTCCGCTCCTGCGGGCGAATTCTTTCTCGATCCTGCCGGTAAGCATGATGTTGTTCTTCTCTCCGGCGGCGTCGGTCTTACGCCTATGGTGTCGATGTTGGAAAGTTATGGTGGGGGAAATCGACGTATCGTGTCCGTGCACGCGGCCCGCGATCGCGAGCGCCATGCAATGCGGAACGCGCTGAGCCTCGGAGCGACCGAAAGTTACGTCTTTTATGAGCAACCCACAGATGCGGATCTGAACGCGGGTGTCCGCCCTGGTCAGATTGACGTAAGCTGGCTGGCCGGTATTAGTGATACGGGCTCCACGGACTACTTCGTTTGCGGTCCAGTCGGTTTTATGAAAGCCATAGTCGGCGGTCTTCAGGCTGCCAATGTTCCGGCTGCGCGTATCCACTATGAATTCTTTGGCCCTGCAGCAGAACAGATTAGCTAGTGGACGGATTTCTACGCACCGAATGGTGGGGTTAGGCTCCCCTTTCTGGGGCGATCTCGAACAACCCCTTCCGGGAGTTGCGCCACGGCGCAGCTCCCAGTTTTCTGCGGTTGGGAGCCACTTCATCGTCATACTGCATTTGTACCGGCTGATCGCTGAATGTCCGGAAGGTCCGGATATTGTTGAAAAAGTCGACGTTCGAAGCGTTTTGCGTACGATCCTAAAAGATCGGCTTGCCGACTTCGCTCATGCTAGGGCTGGCCTGGTCACCAACTTGGCCAGTTTGCGGAGGTTCTGGGCGGTTGCGGCGAGTTGGAATTGTTCGGTTGCACCTTTGGGTCCACGCAGCCGCATCATGCGCAGGCCGATATATCGTTTCAGATGGGCAAAAAGCATCTCGACCTTTCGCCTTTGCATGAACGAGGTCATGTAGGCGTCGGTTTTGCGAATTTCGCGAGCAATGTCTCGGGCCGCTTCGTGAACCGAGCGGAGCACTTTTCGGGCGGGTTGGGTCGGGCAGCATTGCGCTTTCAGGTGGCAGGTGTCGCAGTCCTGCTTGCGCGCGCGGTAGCGGATCAATCCGTCCTTGCTGACATTCGTGGCGCGCGGCTTCGAGAACTTCCGGCGGGACGTCTCGAGCGTATTTCCGGCAGGACAGGTATACCGATCGGAGGTCGTATCGTAGACGAAGTCGTCCCGCGAGAAGGTGCCGTCGGTGCGTTTCGATTTGTCCCAGACGGGGATGTGAGGGGCAATCTTGCGCTCCTCCACCAGCCAGCCCAACATTTCGGCCGATCCGTAGCCTGTATCGCCGACCAACGTTCCGGGTTTGATGCCAAAGCGTTGCTGAACGCGGTCGATCATGTCCCGTGCGGCGCGCGCTTCCGCTGGCCGTATCGGAGCTGTTGGCTCGACATCGACGATCACAGCATTATCCAAGTCCACCAGATAATTGGTAGAATAGGCAAAGTATGCGGCACCGCCGTCGGCTCCCGTCCAACGGGCGGCCGGGTCTACCGGCGAGATGTACTTGGGAACGACTGCGGTTGCAGCGCCAAAGGCCGCATCGTCGAGCGTTTCGATATATTCACTCACGGCGCGAGACAGCAGCTCCGGGGGCAGGCCTTCCTTGCTGTCAACGCCTCGCGTCTGATTGGCATTCGCCGGTATCAAGCTGGCATCGACACCGAAGCTGTGACCACCGACCAAACCTTCGTCGATGCATCGTTGCAGGACGGTCTCGAACAGATGACGGAACAGCCCGCTCTCGCGAAAGCGCCCGTGCCGGTTCTTGGAAAATGTCGAATGATCCGGCACCGCGTCGGTCAGATCGAGCCGGCAAAACCAACGATACGCCAGATTGACATGAACCTCGTCGCAAAGCCGCCGCTCGGACTGAATGCCCATGCAATAGCCCAGCAGAAGCATGCGGATCATCAGCTCGGGATCGATCGAGGGGCGCCCGCCAGAACTGTAGAACGGTGCCAGCATTGGCCGTACATCCGAAAGGTCAAGGAACCGGTCGATACCGCGCACCGGGTGATCCAACGGCACGAAGTTCTCTATAGAGAAATCGTAAAACAAAGCGCCCTGCGCAACTTGCCTTGGCCCCATCATTGCAATGACCTCCACTCTTAGAACGAGTGAATCAAAGCCTCGGGCGTCAAGCAACGGACTTTTTCAACAATATCTCCGCACACCAGACATAAACCCCGTGACAGAACTTATGCGCCTAAAACGGTCGTTTTTGTCCAAGCCCCCTGCCCCACGTTAGATCAATCAGTTAGCTGTGACAAAAACCATAGGCAAAACCTTTGCGGTTCTGGCAGGTTTTTGTCACAGTGACGCATGATCATCGGATATGCCCGCGTCAGCACTGGCGACCAGAGCCTTGATTCACAAGCTGACGCCCTTTCGGCCGCCGGAGCCGGGAGGATTTTCGCGGACCGGATCAGTGGATCGAAGCGCGCGCGGACCGAGCTGGATCGGATGCTGGATCAGCTCCGCGAGGGCGACGTTGTGACAGTCACCAAATATGACCGTCTGGCCCGGTCCCTGAAAGACCTTCTGGAGATCGTCGCGGCGATCCGTGCGAAAGGTGCTGGGTTCCGGTCCCTGGCCGAGGACATCGACACCACGACCCCGGCAGGTCGCCTGACATTCCATGTATTCGCATCCATCTCGCAGTTCGAACGCGAGCGGATTGCCGAGCGAACCATGGAGGGGCTGGCGGCGGCCCGCAAGCGCGGCCGGGTAGGAGGTAGGCCCCCTGCCCTGTCGCTTGCCCAGAAGGCCGAGGTGCGCCGGATGCGTGACGAGGAACAACGCGCAATCTCCGAGATCGCGCGGCTCTTCGAGGTCAGCGAGCGGACGGTGCGGCGGGTTGAGAAGCGTATTCAACCCAGTCTTCAGAAACCTTGACGCCCGCCGGGCGAGGCAAGTTACGTGTCCTGGTCGTCTGCATTACCGTTCGAAAAGCTTTGAACCCAAAGGTCTTGGTGCTGGTGTATCGGTCATATGGCCGCCTCCAACAGCGCGATTTCGTCTTCGGTCAGGTCGAACAGGTCATAGACGATGCTGCCGATCCGGGCTTCGGCCTGGGCGATTTCGGCGGTCAGGCGGGCGATCTCAGCGCGGTCGCGGTTGATCCAATCCTCCCAGTCGGAGCGATCAGCAAGCGGGATGTCGGCCTTGAACACCTTCTTCACCTCGGCGCGGAAGGTGGCGAAGTCGGGCAGGGTCCACCATTCCTTGAGCTTGTTGGTGAGCTTGGGTTCGCGTCCAGGCGGGCAGAGGTCTGGTAGGCGGCGCGTGAGAGCGGTTTGGAGTGCCAGGCGTTTTTGGGCCGCTGTCTGGCAACTGTTGGTTAGGCCCTCAAGGTCGGTTTTCTGCTCAGCCGAGATTTTTGGTATCACGGCCTGCTCGACAAACTGAGAGTGCATTTGGTGGAAGCCACCACGAACAGGAACACTGTTTCCGGTGATCGTGAACCAAGCCACTTTGGAGTTCAGGAAAGCTGCGAGCCAGGCGTCGTCTGAACCGATAAAGTAGCATTTGTTGTTCGTGAAATGTCCGTCTTCCAACTGGAACTGTGGCACATTACAAAATTCAGGGTAGAGCACCTTTGCGCCCTCAAAGTAAGGCAAGTAGGCCTCCTGCGCCTGTTGGAGCTCGAACCATTCCTGCTTGGTGGCCCGCTTTTCCAGCTGATCCTTGAATGGAAGTAGCCAATCCCGAATGGCTGGATAATCGTCAATGTTGATCCGGTTTTTAGGGATGTAGATCAGCCACAGGCCGCGCGGTTCGGCCCGCCAGCGTTTCAGGTCTTTGCCTTCGAGGAAAGGATGCAGAAGATCGGCAGACTTTGGGTCCTGGGCGCAGAGGCGCTCCTTGGTGGCGTTGTCGATCACAAAGGCAGCGTTCAGGCCTGTTTTGATACCGTAGAGCGGTGATCCGTAAACGTCCTTTAGAGTTTTTCTGCCTGTCCTGATCTTGTCGCGCAGGGCGCGCAGGGCAGGGTTTTCCAGTTCCCACGATCCGGCACCCAAGGCCGTCTGTGGATATGGGCCGGCAGCAGCTTCCCAAGTGGCCAAGAAGTTGTTTTCCGGCAGGGCATCCACCTTCCAAAAGCGCAGCTCATGCCCTTTGGGCGCGGCCCCGCGTTTCATGATCAGGATCGCCGGATAGGTGGTTACGCCCTCGAAGACTTGCAGGTCGCCAAAATCGACCACGCTTTCGATAGTGGCCTCTTTCAAAAGGTATTCGCGCAGGGGCTTGCCCGAGCCAGTCTTGAAAAAAGTGTTCGAGGAAATGTAGCCCAAGCGCCCGCCCGGTTTCAGCAGGCGCAGGCCGCGTTCGTAGAAATAGCAGTAGAGATCGGCCCGATCGGACACGACCTCATAGCGCTTTTCCAGATAGGGTTTCAGCAGCTTCAGGAATTCCATCCGCACATAGGGCGGGTTGCCCAGGACCACGTCGAAACCGCCTTCGGCAAAGACACCGGGGAAGGCCGTTTCCCAAGTGAAGGCGTGGTCGAGATAGGCGAAGTTGCTGTCTTCGATCAGGCTATCGCCGACGCGGATACTGCCCGAGAGGCTGTCGAGAACCTTGCCACGTCGGGCGGTCTTGATCCAAAGCGACAGTTTGGTGATCTCGATGCTTTCTTCGTTCACGTCTACGCCGAAGAGATTGCCGGTCAGAATTTCACTATCTGGGACATAGTCGAGTAGGTCCCCAAAATATTCAGCTTTCGGAAGCAAGTCTTTGATCTTGTCGTTCACGCGGGTCAGTTCGGCCTTCATGAAGTCGAAGGCCATGATCAGGAACACACCTGAACCACAGGCGGGATCAACAATGCGCAAGGTTCTCAGGCGCTCGCGATAGGCCTGCCAGGCTTCCAGTTCGGCCGACTTTTTCCGCCAGGAGATGTTTTCGTAGTCGCTGACATCCGCGCCCTTCTTGGCATGAGCGCGTAAGGTGTCCTCAAAAATTTCTCTCAGGTGCGTGCCAAGAGTCTCGGCCACGATGAAGCGTGCAATGTAATCAGGAGTATAGACGACACCGTCACGCTTGCGTCGTCCGCTTGTGCCGGTGGTTTTCTCGGGCTCTTCTTCTTCACCGCGCGCGATCGCCTGCAGGCGTTCCACGTCCGCGATGGACTGTTCAAAAATGTGGCCTAGGACGGTGACCGAGACTTCGGATGCGAAGTCATAGCCGCCTAAGGTCTTGAACCCTTCACAGACGTCATCGGATATGATTAGCCCGTTGATCACCGCGTCTTCGCGGAACAGGCCGCCATTGTATCTTGGGATCTTCAGCTCATCGCTACCCAAGTCGATGGCACGGAATAGGCCTTTGAAATTGTCCCAGATGGGGCGAGGGTTGTAAGGGTCACGCGCGATGAAGGCGTTTTCCAGTGTGTTGTTTGGCAGCAGGCCGGTATCTTCGGCAAAGGCGATGAACAGCACCCGATCGAGGATCTTCTGCGCGATGGCAATCGCATCGAGGGGGGCGATCGAGGCATCGGCTTTTTGGACCGCGCTCAGGAGCTTGAGGCGCAGGTCCTTGTAGTCCTGATACAGGCTGTCGGTGATGTCCTTGTCTTCGCGGCGGCTTTCTTTCAGCAGATCAGCCGTGCGGCCAGACAGCAGATTCTCCGCTGACAGGAGCAGCATGAAGCGCGCGTATTCTTCGGGGTCTGTCAGCTGGTCGAGGCGGAATTCCTCATAGGCCGAGGTGCCTTCCCCGAAGCCGTAGAAGCGCAGCTCGATCATGTTCGAGACCAAAACCCATTTTACGCCGCGTGCGTTCATGGCGTATTCCCACGCCTGTTGAACGGGGCTCTTGTTCCGGCCCGGCATGATTGCATCGAGGTCGCGGGTATCCGCGCCCTTCAGCTCGAATGGTGCCACGATGTCAGGTGTCTTGCCGCCAAAGCGGCCAAGCGCCAGATCGACGCTGCCGCGCAGAATATTTTGTTCGGTTGAGACGTTGTAGTCTGCCCCGCCAGCTGGACCGTGGTAACCGAGAACACCTTCAACGATCTTGGAGGCGAACTGCCCGTGCAGGGCGGTCTCTTTTAGGCGTTCAATCCGGCCCGAGCTTATCAGCTCCGCCCAGGCTTCCAGCGCAGCCAGATGATCTGCTGGGATTGGATCGTCTTTGATGTGGCGCTTCAGGGTCTTACGGTTGAACAAATTCATAAATTAATGGTCTTTCTTGGTGCCGCCCCATGGCAGCGAAACATAGAGATCGTGCATGAGAGAGAAGCGCTCTTCAAAGGGCGGTAAATCACCGATTTCGAGGGCGAGCGTTTCCCATTCAGCCTGGGCGCGTTGTTTGATTTCCGGGTCATCCATGGATTCTCGATTGGCTTCGATCCCACGGCTGCGGCATTTCTCGATCAACGTGGTTAGGATGGCTGTTCTGTCAGCATCGCTGAAATCATTTTTGCCAATCAGAAATGCGATGTCGTAGACGTCCTGTCGCCGGTTGCGCTTGCGTATGGTTTGCTGAAGCAGAGCACGGAATTTTTCGGCGACGAGCTCATGGATAGTGAACGCGCGTACCGCCACACCGGCCCCGTGCAGGTTCAGCTCCTGAAAGGCATAGACCTGATCGCGGAAGCTGATCTCGACATCAAGAACTCGACTTGCCTTGCCGTCCGCCAGCCGGACCTCTTCACCTGTGCCGCGCTTGGCGGATCCAATGCGGACCCGGAGCGCGGGGAATTCGTGATCCTCGAAATTCTGGGCGCGTGGCATCTTCTTCACTGATTGAACCCGACAAAGAAGATCAGGGTAGCCGAGCTTGATCGCGGTGCGGGGCAGCATCTCATTCAGCTCGGTGGTGATTTTCTCTGTCAGGTCATCAGGTTCTGCCATGGAGGTGAAGTCCACATCCCCGGTGACCCGATTGCTCTTGAAAGCTAGGGCCATGACCGCCCCGCCCTTCAAGACGAGCGTTTTCGACAGTGAGGGGGCTAAGCCGATTGCCCCTAAGACAATCTCCGTTACTTGGCGATCTCGATAGAGTGTTGGGTCTGCGCGCGCGGTTTCGACCCATGCACGAACATCGACATCGACGATGTCGAATTTGCTATCTTGCGCGTGGGGGTCGTTATCAGACATTTATTGAAATCATCCAGCGTTCTGAGAATTCAGGGGCGTACTCGGCGTCAGGGTCGAGTTTGCGCGATCCGCCCCGTTGAGCAAACTTCTCCCAGTTGTGCAGCGCCGGATCATCTATGTCCATGACTTCAGATAGAATATAGCCCGCGCGGACTTTGGCGATCTTGCTGTCCAGGACATCAATTGCAGCAATAATCTCGGGCACCCACTGATCCGCCTCATTTTCCCAGACATCGAGAACATGGCGCATGCCCCCACAAAGCTGCGGTTCAGCAAGCATGTCAGCGAAGGTTTGGCCAATCGAAGTGATCCGCGTCTCCTCACCACTGACGGGGGCCGGTGTCCACGGGTGGCTTGATACATGCACTACGACCGGGCGGCGACGGATCGTGTCCTTGAAGCCGGCCCTGTTCAGAACAGGCCTTTCGATCTGGTCCAGATCGGGCAGGTCTTTATGAACGCGCTCATCGCGGAGCGCATTCCAAAGCGGTCGTTTGGGGGTTGTCAGATGCAGTGCCTGTGGACTGCGATCAGTAAGGCCATAGCGCTGCATGGCAGACAGGTGGGAGACGTAGGCGAAGGGATCAGCGATGCAGGCGGCCTCTTCCGCCGAACCAGCTCTCGTTGATTGCGTGACACGCCAGACGCCGGAGCGGAAGTCAGAGTCCATGACAAGCGCCTTCCGCGCCTCAAGGCGTCGCAACGCATTTTTGGCGCGTGTCTGGTCCCAGTCGTGCGGAAGGCGCTTCAGCGGCTCGCCGTTCAGCGCTTTTTTGTGAAACAGATGGTAGCCTAGAACGAAGAATTCGTAGAAGGTTATGACGGGCAAGTCATTGTCATTTATAACTTTTTCTACGCCGTCTGTGAAATTCATCTGCAATCCTTACCCCTATGTCCTTAGGACATAGGGGTAAGGATTGCGTTATGTCAAGAGAGATTTCTGAGTCGAACAGAAGCGTGATTGGGTGAAGCGGGATGTCTATATGTCCTAAGGACATATAGACATCCCGCTCATATGTAAACTGGGCCAATAAGACTATTCAAACATCGCTAGTTGCTGAGGCTCCACCCAATGCCCACGGTGACGCTTGGCCGTTTCCAGTGTGATCAGAGCCGTGACGGCCTGGTTCGAGAACGAGAACCAGGCCATCCGGTAAAACCGGGCGACGTGCTTCGTAGGTTGGCGTTTTTTCAAGGTAGGTCTGCATGGCTCAGAGATGGTACTTGCGCGCGATTCCCAGGGCTTCTGCACTGTTCAGTGCCGGAGTATTCCTTGGTGCTTTCGATGCTCGTACGAAGGATCGGCTGTAGTCACTCCGCTGTGTATTGTTCCCAAAGCCGCTCGATTAGTTGCCCCTGAGTGATCCCAAGCCGTTCCGCCTCAGCCGCTATGGCTTCCCCTACCTTCGGGAAAACCTTTGGGTGGAGTTGCCAAGTGCGCGGGCTCGGCTTGCGGCCGGGCTTCTTTCGTGGCGTTCGATCAAGGAACCCCCTCGCCTCTCCCACTTCGTCCACGCGCCGAACCTCTTCGACGGTTGTATCTTTCGGGCGGGCCTTCAGTCCCGCCAGTCTATTTGAGTCGCTCATAGACAGCCTCCGCGAAACCTTGGGCGTTCGTGATAGCCATATCGACCTTGCCCCCCGTCACCATCTTCGGATCTTGCATCATCGCGGTCAGATCGAAGCCATAGGCGAAGATTTCAGAGAAAGCTGCCCGCGCGACCAGAGAAGGTTCGATTACGTCGATCCCCGCCCCGCGTAGCTGCTCTTCGAGTTCTTTCTGGACACGGCTTTTCACGGCCGCGCTCGTCTTGGTCAGAACGACCGCGTGGCGAATTTTGCGGCCGAGAGCTTCTTCTTCTTCCCGGACCAATGCGAGTGCTTCCGAGCCTATCTCAGCGTCAAGCGCAGTTGGCTGCATTGGCACGATCACCAGATCGGCCTGAGATATTGCCCGGCTGACGAGTTGCGAGGCGACGCCTTCGAGATCCACGACAACGATCCTGCCATCCCCGTCTGCGCCCCGGATCGTCGGAACAATTTCAGCTCGGCCGATCTCGCTCAGGAGCGTGACACCCTTTGGGGTGCCGTGAGATGCCCACCGGGTCAGCGATTTGTTCGGGTCGCAGTCCAAGACTGTGACCTCAGCGCCCATGCGGGCGAACTCAGACGCCAGAAGGACGGCGCATGTGGACTTTCCAACGCCTCCCTTGGGGCTTGCCATGACGATGACGGGCATTGCTCGAACCTGCCTTTTTGTTTTACCGGTTTTATATATTGAACCGGTTTTGTTTTCAATACCGGATAAGTTTCTCTTACCGGTATTATATCACATACCGGATTTGAACCGCACTTAGGGCCTGTCGCGTTTCTCGAACCACTTCCGGCAAAAGCCGACGAAAGCCCCATCCGCATCGCGCGGCGGTTCAAAAATCCACTCTCGCCATTCGCGTTCGAGGTAATGCACGTCCCAGCCTGGCGCGACCTGCCGGGCACGTTCATAGGTGACCGACTTTAGGGGCGGAACACGCCCCTGGATCAATGGGGCAGGGACCATCGTGCCGCGATTGGTGAAGATGATCATATCCGCAGCTTCATCAAAGGCGACGTTGTAGTCCGGCAAGTGGTCATGCTGAACCAGCTGCTTGATCATCTGGCGGAACCGCTTCTCCGGGCTTTGTGAGCCGGTCTTGAGCAAAAGTTTCGGTAGGGTGATCCGCCAGGTTCTTTGCTGCCCGCAGTGCTTTCGAGCGATCTCGTACACGCGGCGTTCGATTGGCTTGCGCAGACGAAAATAGTCCCGGTGCAAGGTCAGGACCTCTTCTTTCCGGATCGCGTTGAACACCCAATCCGACAGCTTCACCTCACACCAGAGTAGGCGGCCGTCCAACCCGTGCTTGCGACGGATCGAGGATGCGTCGATCAGACCGAAGCCGTCGATCTGCTCTTCATCGCCGCTGACAATGTTGGTCCTGATCCGTGTTCCTTCGAGGCGGTCAAGTGCATCGAGGAGGGATTGATACTCCCGACCGCTTGTTCCCCGGTTGGTGAAGATCAGCAGTTCCCGCGAGTTGATCCGAACGCGCGGCGACACCTGCTCACCCAGCTTCAGCTTCGCCATGATCTGACTGATGCAGTAGATCAGGATGTCCTTATCATAAATCGTGGCAAGACCTTTGACGCTCGGCGTGATTTCCAACCAGTTCTCGCCGTTCCTGTAGCGCTTAACCGTGGTCTCCGGCTTCTTGGAAAGGGAGTAAAACGGGTGCTCCATGTGCTGCATCACGTCCTTCAAGACCGCATCCGCCACATCGCAGATGAACAGATCGTGCTGAGGATGACGATCAGGCAGCAGGGGATCGTTTGAATTCGTGTTTTCAGTTACCATACGGGCACATTCGTGCTTTCAGTTACCAAAGTCAAGATTCGTGTTTTCAGTTACCAAAAACAGGATTTTAGTTACCGAGATTCGTGTTTTCAGTTACCAGAGTTTCGCATAGTGAGTTGGTTTCAATAAAAAAAATGATATTCCAAGTCAGCGTAACACTGAATCTAACACATATTTAACACCCACGAAGATCATGCGGCCTGTGGATAAGTCACTCTACCCAATCAGTGCCGAAGCCCTGGCTCCTGATGCTTAGGTCCATCTTCTACATCAGAGAGCCGCTCAATCATGCCGCGACGGACGCCAGCATCGACATCAATGTCCCCATAATCGAAGTAAGCCAGTGCCAGGCTGAGCTGTTGCTGCTGAGAAAGACGATCACCAAGGACGTCTTCCAGCACTGTCTCGTCACCCTGCTTCAGACCCACCAGCTGATCCGCTGAAAGAGAGCCTTCGATTTCCGCACGGAATGCCAGTCGTTCGTCCCGGCTGCTGAAGGGCGGGGTCACTCGATCCTGCGCCAGGTGAGCAAGAGCTTTCTGAACATAGGGCAGGGCACGAGCCTCGATCGCTATCCGTACCGGGTCTTTCCGTTTCGCCACCTTGCCATCCGCCATGGCATCCAAGGTCAGGTCCAGCGCCCGGTCGAACCGGGCCTGCTCTTCGGTCATCGCGGTACCGTCAGGAATGACCCGGTCATAGATGTCCACGATTTTATCGATCCGAGCTGGTGAACCTGCAGCGTCCTTGAGGACGCCAAGATCACCAACAAGAATTTTCCCTTCCAAATCGGCATAGGCTTCGAGGGCAGCGTTTGCCTCGGCCCCCTTATCAGCCAGTTCCAGGCTCGACACCAATCGCGACAGCGTTTCACGGGCTGCGTCGAGCTGGATCTTATAGCTCTGCTGCAGCGACTGAAGAGACTGGATCATCGACTGCGCCGTGTTCAGCTTCGCATCCATGTCGAGCTTTTCTTCCCGCATCTTCATCTGGTAGCCACGGAGCGCGTCTGTGGCGACTTCTGTGGCCCGTGCGTGCCAGTCAGCATCGCTTTCCTTGCCACCGCGCAGGAGAGAGCCTCTGACGCGCTCAGGGAGGGCTACAGCGTCTTCACCGGACATGTAGGCCCCATAGACCCGCTGCACGCGCTCGTGCCGCGCTGTGGAACCCTTGATGCCCCGCCGAAGGCCATGCTTCTCGCTGACCTTCTCCGCAAAGTCTGTCTGGAGATCGGAAAGAGCCTTCTTGTTCCCCACGAACGACCGGCAGTTCAGCTTGCCCCTGTCATCGAGGGGGATGGTCATCACCGTCATGTGCGGGGTGGTCTCGTCGCGGTGGACCATCGCTGAGAGGACGTTTTCCTTGCCGTGCCGGTTCTCGATCCAGCCAAGCGCATCCCGGAAGTACGTGTCCTGCTCCTCCCTGGTCATGGCTTTCATTTTCGCGGGCGAGCCACCGATGAAGTATTCCAGACCGTGCACGGCGTTCTTCCTGATCTTCTCGGGAGCCCGATCCTTCCACGCTGCCAGCACCTCCTTGCTGTTGTCGCCGCCGACCAGGATCGTGTTGTCGCTGGTCCTGTCTGGATCGGCATTCGGGGTCTCCCGCTCCCGGAAGCTATGCTGAAGGCTGGCCCCCATGTTGCCGAGCGTTTTGATCTTCGCAGTCCGCATGATGCCGAAGGATTTCCCCTCACCGTGAAGGCCCTGCATGCTGCCCCGTACCTTGGACCAGCCTTCATCAAGGAGCTTGCGGGGTTCTGCGGACATGGGAGCCTCCGTTTGAAGGAAGTGAGTATGTGTACTCACTAGACAATTTGATTCCGCGTCGCGCAACCCAATTGTCGTTCGCCCGCCAAGAGGCGGGAGAGACACATACTCACTTCCGTCAAACGGCCTGCCGTTTGGCAGGCGAAAACCCCCAAAATTACGGGGTGAAGGCAGACGGGCAGGGTTAGCAATGGCGTGAAATCTGGTCGTCTATTCCCGGCCGAAAGCGCCGGTCAGGTAGTCCTGTGCTTGCCGCCTGCCGTGCAGACTTGGCGCCAATGAAACCTTGGCATTCGTAGC
>NZ_CP149930.1 GCF_037949285.1 Thioclava sp. GXIMD4216 | reverse complement strand
GCCATGGGATGGGATGATCGCCGTTAGCTTTAAGAGTGGGTGACCCCTAGTAGGGACTCGCTTGCGCGAAAAGAGCTTTTCACGCGGGACGTCTAATTTTATCGACATAGACTATCCGGAGATGATGCGGGGTAAGCGCGATGCGATGGCGGAGCAGCGTGCGACATCAGTTTATACACGCTGCGCAACATGGTTGAACGCTGCTTTAACAAGGCAAAAAGCAACTGTCGCCTAGCAACCCGTTATGCCCCCGACGGCATTCTTCGTTTTCATCTTCATTGGCCGCTTCAGGACTTGGCTTCACCATTTATCAAAGTGAGTTAGAGACACTGTAAGGTAATCGTATATTTCTGGTAAATTGAGACGGTGCCAGTGCCATAGCTACGGAATCGCTGGCCGGGAATGCGCTGGAATTCGCGATAGGGGCGGTTGTCACAGGCTCGTTTTGCCTTTCGCGCGATTTGCTTTTCGAAGCCACCTTCGGTATCCCAAAGGCTCCATCCGAGATAGCGATCGGCGGTAATGCTGCGCAGCGCGATGGGCGTTGCGGATGGATAGGCCTGCGACGTAAGGGCAATTGGTGCGCTTGTCGGAGTAGCTACGGCGGGCGCATAGGTTCCAGCATAGCCTGGCGCAGCGTAGGTCTGAGGACTGTAAGGCAGAGCCAGCTGGTCTGAGCTTCCTACGTCCGTCGTGCAGGCACCAAGCAATATCAAGGCGCAAAATGCACTGAAAACAAATTTCATTTTAATTTCTCCGAAGTCGAACGAATGTTTATATTGTTCTTTTGTTTCTTACATTCCCCAAGCGGCCTGCCATCTAACGATAAAATCGGTCAATCGTGTTTTTTAAACAAGCGACTTTTGTTTTGAGCTACGTGTGAGGTAGCGCAAAACTTTGATCGACCCGCGAACCAGAACCTTCCTAGCGTGATAGCAACACGGTTGCCTACTTCCTCAACCACGACAACCGCGCCACCGAGGCCGCAAGCACCGTCTCTGCCGGTAAAGCCCAGCTTGCCGCCCAACTTGGTGTGAACCCCACCGAATATACTCTGGCCGAGCTGGTCACTGCTGACAGCGCTCTGCGCAACGACAGCGCGCAGAATGCAGCCTTCATCCTCTCGGGCGATGCCCGCAACGAGGTTGCACCGCTGCCGGTTCCCTATCTGGGCCAAGGTCGGGACTGATCCCGACCGTTCGAGGTCCACACGCTGCACGTCGGGAGATGTGCATCTCCAGTGAAGAAGGGCGATCCTAAGGGCCGCCCTTTTTGTCTTCCGTTCCATAATACCCGTTGAAGGCTCTAATGCTTTAAGCCTGTTCTACTGCATATCGCTGCTCCGGCGACAACCTGTATGGGAAACGGTGACCATCTCAGAGCTACATATTTAGTGAAGCAGGAGGGGCTAAGAGTTGATAGTGTATCGAACGTAGTCTCCCAGATCAGCGGCTAGCACGTTTAAGTACTGCTCTCTGGCTGCCATATATCGGTTATAATCTTGCCGATACTTGCCATAGAAGATCATCCACTCTTCCGTATTCGGAACTGGGGGGGATGTCACGTCGTAGTATTTGCGCAGCGTAGCGATCGTGTCGATATAATCTGCAATTGCCGTCGAGGTGTCTGGTAATGATCGACTGAGTGCCTCCATGGAACGAATATATGTCTGTGCCGCAGTTGCATATTCGCGCCCTGCAGTCGGCAACGGTTGACCATCAAACACCATGTCGATTTGCTGCAATTTCACTTCAAACTGTTCTTGGGCTGCAACGACCGCGCTCCATTGCTTATGCAGCATCTCTTCATGGCTAGACCGAAACTCCCAGAAGCCTGTAAGGAGTTGGACGATAATGGTTACGGCCGCGCCGACAATTATCCCAAGAACTTGGAAGCGTACGAAGCCCCACGCGGCCTTTTGACCGAGGGCGCTCCATTCCTTCCGAGTGCTCGGAACCTTGATCATCTTTCAACCTCGACAGTTACATTCGTCCGCGCGCCAGTGTTATCGTGCGCTTCGCGCAGAAGGTTACAGGTCCGCTGAAAATCTTCCTCTGCAGTTGACAGCAACGTTAGCATATTTTCAGTGAGTCGACTGACTTCCTGACTGCATACATCGGCTACTTCTGCCGATCCGCTGTTGCTTACCTCGACCACTGTATCTTGAGCGAATGCTGTTGCATCGAAACCCACTGACGCCAATATTGCTAGCGTTGAACCTATTACCAAAGGCACAACTGACCGGTCGAATACAGCCAAAAAGCCCGGAGAATTAATGTCGATCTTCACTTGAAGATCGTCATGTTCAAGCTGTTCGAACGCCGCTTGTACTAGGCCAAGGAGTTCTGCCTCCCTACCGTCTGTTTCAAGGCGATCTACGTTTTCCGCGACCATTGTGACGAGCGCGTTGAGAACGTTCCCATCAAAAGGCGTGAAGTCGCGTTTGGTTGTGAAAATCCGTGATACAAACTTATCGTCAAGAACGAAGTCGTCGTAGCCGAGTTCAAAAATGCGGCGCTTTACAACGGAGTTGCTGATTTCAGCAAGGCCTGTCGGAGCCTTTGCCAGCTCGATCACCGATCTAGGGAGGTCAGCCATCTTCACCATTTTGAAGTGGCCGAAGCGGCGACCGTCGAACTCGAACCCTGTGAAACGGCGCGTACCTGGAATTTTGACTACAGCGCTGCCGATGGGAAGCAACTCTGCAATGATCGCGTCCCCGAAGTAGGATGGATTAGGGATTACTAAAACATCGCCCGCATTCAATTCATGAAAATAGGAACGGACGATGCCGTCAATCTGAGCATGACCTGATCGTTTATTGGCGTCGTGGTAGTCATTGACGCTTTGCGAGGGCCTATCCCCTTGCGCCTCGCCGGACTTTCGTAGCCAGCTGCTGAACGCGCGTGCCCGCTTTATCTTTGCTTCGACATTTGGATCACCGTCGAGACCATTCCGTAAGTCAAGGTCAAGCATCGGCAGGTCGGGGCCAATTGCTCGATGTTCTAACACTTGCTGAAACATGTGCCCTTGCTTTCCAGCTCTTGCTAGAAAGACACGCGCATCATTCGGAATAATCTTTGTGTTCAAATCAACGCGGAAACGGGTCAAAAAACGTTCTCCGATAATGAGTTTCCAGCACGTTTAGAGATCAAATTGGTTCAATGCCATATCAAATGTTACGCATAGCGAACGGAAGCCCTGTATCATTTTGGAAAGACTTTTCGAAACGGCAGCACATGTTAACGCTTTGCGGCGTCCGGCGGCTCAGTCCGTATTGCTATCGTTTGTACCGGATGTGTGGCGCACCCGTTCCGCGCGACTCCCTTCCCGTCTCTCCTGCATTCCATAACATCCATTCCACTCCCCAGCGCAACGCAGGCGGGAAACGGGGGGCTACAGGAGCGCCAAGGCCCCGCGATCCAAAAGATAGGCCTCTGCCTTGTTGCAGGCGTCGATATCCGGCGCTTTCATGGTCATCATCCGCTCCTGAAGAAGCATGAACGTACCGCTTTTGTGAGGCTCCATTCTGGCCAGAGCAGAGTTTGCCCCACGGGACAGGTCTTGCGGTGTCCAGCCCATCCACCCAAATGACCGGCGATCGTGGAAGAGGTTTTTCTGTAACCCGACATACATGGTCGGTTGGGCGACGATCCAGTCGACTTTCCAGATATCCATGACCCCGAACATGATATCACGCATGACCGTCCAGTTCTGATACCAGAAGTCTGTGTTATCGTGCATGGGCATTTGGAGCGTGATACTGCCGAAATCTCGACCGTTGCAGTACACCACGCGTTCAATCTCGCCCTCATAGGTGCCATCCGTGCGCACGGATAATGATATGGGTGCGTCAGGGTCATCTACTGTTTTGCGTTGATGCGCTGTAATCATGGATTTGAGGAAATTCTCGGGCGCATCGAAAAGAAATGTCGTATTCGGAGCGGCGGACAAGCGGTCAAGTTCGGCAATATCTTCAGCACTTTGATCATCCTGAAGGCTCATTTTATCCATGAGCGCTTGCCCGCGTGCGCTGATCTCTGTGTCCATTACGCCGAACCGCCCGAACAACGGATGTAAGGAGCGTACATGATTTGCAAGCCGTATGATGCGGTCGAACTCTTCGCGGATTGCATCAATGTCGCTGGCGGCCCGAACACCGGGTGTAAAACCCGCAATTCTGTACATGGTTACTCCTGAATATAGCCACTATGTGGGTCTGCATGGTTCGGATTTGGTGTGTAGATAGGCACAATCGGCACTCCTGCAGACTGGAATTCTTTGGTGAGAATAATGACCAGAGATATTTGGGCGCAGTGCCATTGTAGCTGAATGGGCGGACGCGGGCGTGCAGCTCCGTCTTGCCGCCTAGCCTCGCCAACCAACTGTATTTTTGCGGCGGGATCACCTGCTGCTCGTTTGAAACGCCAATCTACGGACGTGATGGAAGCATCGCTGAAAAATCCGCCATCATCGGTCTGCACAACTAACATGAAAGCATAATTGTCTTTGGCCTCGACCAGCGTACAGATCGGTTGCCAGAAACCGTCGAAATAGACGCCATTATAGTTGTATTCTACTCCGCGCGGAAAACCGGTGATGAATTGCTGATACTGTCTTGCGCGGGCTGACATGTTCCAGTTTCGCGCAAGGGGGTGTCCTCGATTGGCCTCACATGCTTCGCATTTAGCAGGGTCTGCTGCACAAGTGGCTTCCATCTCTTTAGCGAGCGCGTCTGCCTTCGCTTGATCGTCTGCAAACTGGTTATCGATGTCGGTATAGTCTTCCGGTGAAAGTGTGCCCGCTGTAACGGCCGCGCGATAGGCCGCTTGTGCTGCCCTGCTCGCGGCCATCTGTGCGGCGCGGCGGACGACCGTGCGAATGACTTGCCGTGCAGCCAAGCGCGCGCCAATCGCGCCAGCAACCCAGATTCCTCCCCAGACGACAGCAGGCAGAACCATTAATCGCGCTCCTCTTTTGCCATGGCGGTGAAGCGACGCTTAATGACGGTGTCGTAATCTCTGAAGGTCTGATCCGGGTCAGGAGATTGACGAAACATAGTCTCTATAATTTCGTGTCTGTGAAAACCTGGAGCCAGTGCGACAGCCGTGATGATGAATTTTGCACGTATCTGTCCGTTACGTAGCCCAAAGTCGTTTGCACTCATCCATGCATCCTGAACCTCGCGTTCGACAGCCGCGCGTTTGAGGTGAGAGACATGATCTGGAAAGGTCTCGATGATCTTGTCTGACAAGGCACTCCGACGGCGCATTGTAAGCATTTGGCCGATTTGCCGAACGTGCTCTGTAGTCAGCTGTCCGGGTCGATCCCACGCCTCTTCCATGGCGGTAAACTTGTACACATCCGACCCGACCCGGCTGACCACCGAAATGTCTGGTGAGATGAGTGCTTGTATATGTGGGATGCCAGCTTTCAGTAGTTGCCCAAGTAACCCGGGCTCCCAATACCGCAGGAAAAGCGCAGACTTGCGTTCTGCAACGCGGGGTCTGTGGAATTTTCTTAAATGGCGTGTCAGCTCCAACAGGCTTTTTGTCGATAGAAAAAACAGCCCTGGGTCTATGGACCACATTCCAGATGGCATTTTGTCAGAGAGAAGATCCCGCAGTAGAGCGTCGTGACGCTCTATGCGCGCGATCCATGGCAGTGCGTTTGCAGTTTCTTCTTCTGATGATGGGATCAGGCAGCATGCTTCATGAGGGTGCGACTGCAGTCTCTCCGGTAAGTCTGGGAGCAAAGCGCCGTCCAACATGACAAAGACCTCGCGCCCGTCTTGGAACAGAAGGTCCAAAAGAGCACTCGTATCTCTTGGTGTGAGATCCATAATTTCGGGCTGAAGCTGCATTTGTTCACTTAGGCGTTGTTACCGTATGGCGGCCGCATCAGATTAATTTCGAAGAACTTAAATTGTTGGCTCAGTTTTAACCGAAAAGCCGCCTCCGGAAACCCTTCTTTTGTGTAGGGGCTGCTAGCGCTGCTTTTTCTTGTGCAGTTCTTAAAGTGGAAAGTAGCCCCGTTATGGTGACGGACAAGCTTCGCTCTTATGGAGCCGCTAAAGTGGAGATTGTGCTCGGCCTGGAGCATCGCCAGCATAAAGGTCTAAACAACAGGAGCGAAGCATCGCACCGACACACCCGACGGCGAGAAAAGATGATGGGGCGCTTCAAATCCCCAAGGCAAGCGTAACGATTCCTGTTCGCTCATGACCAGATTACCTGTCTGTCCCACCCAAAACGCCACCGCCTGTCCGCCAAAGCGTACCGCCACGCGAGAAACGATGCTTTTGACTTATGGGCTGGCTATGCAGCAGAATTGGCCGCCTAAGTGGCAATGTTCACGCCAAGCTGAGTCTGAGCGTCAACAACCTGACAAAGCCTCGGCAGGAACTTGGCATTTCCGAACGCCGCGCCTGTCGGACTGTGGGACCGCACCGGTCGACACAACGCAAAATCCCGCTTGGTCATCAGGACGAATTCTGGATTTCAGGCCAATTTCTCCACCAGAAGAAGGTCGACGTCGCGCTCGAGCGCATGGGTAAGGATAGGCATCAAGGTCATTCGCGGTTTGCCTCGTCTGACGTCAGTATGTGCGTCGTCCCCGAGTTCCGCATCAATTTAACACTATTACTAATAGTGTTAAATTCGTAGTCCTCCACCAAGGCCGGATCCGCGGGGCAGGAAGCTTTCTGGGCTTTCCGGCTTAACAGTATTCGGGCATTCTGTTTCACATGAGTGAAATGCGTCTCCATGACACCGCTGGGAACCGGCTTTATCTAAACGCCGAAGAGCGGGCGGCCTATCTCGCCGCCGCCCGGCGTCAGCCCGCCCGTGACCGCACGCTTTGCGAGATGCTGCACTGGACCGGCTGTCGGCCGTCCGAGCTCCTCGAGATCACCCCGGCCCGGGTCGATCTTTCCGGTGGCAGTATCGCGATCCGCTCATTGAAGAAGAGAAAGGACGCCCAAGGGCGGCAGAAGGTGATCTTCCGCTCCGTGCCCGTCCCGACGGAATTCCTCGACACGCTCAACACCGCGCATGGCATCCGCGAGGCGCAGCGCTCGCGGAAGAAGGCAGCGCAGCCGATCTGGAACCTCGGCCGGGTGCGGGTCTGGCAGATCGTGAAGCGCGTCATGATCGAGGCGGGCGTTCCCGATGCCCCGCATCGTAGTCCGAAGGGGCTCAGGCACGGCTTCGGCGTGCATGCGACCGTTCAGGGCGTGCCGCTGCACATGCTGCAGCGCTGGCTCGGCCATGCGCAGCTCTCGACGACATCAATCTACGCGGATGCCGTCGGCAAGGAAGAACAGAACATCGCCGCCAGGATGTGGCGGTAGGTGACGCATGCCATCGGCGCTGTGCCAGAATGCGAAAATCCTTTTTCCTGTGCTTTATATCGTACGACCGATTTGCACCGCCCGCACTGCTGCCCCAATGAAATCAAGAGGATTGCCGCATAACAGCCGATCAATACGCCTCTCCCCACCCCAGAATCTTGGATTTGTGAAAAAAACAAGTTCACAGAATTTGCGAAAAAACCAAATATATCAATTGGTTGCATAATTATGAGGGGTCATCTAAGGCGCGCTTCAAGCAAGGAGTGCAATATGACCAATACCCATACTACCAGCAGTTATCCGCCAGATTGGCTGCCAGGTTTCGTCACCTGGAGCAGATGCCTGAGTGAAAGCGTCGACAGCGAAGACGTTGCCCCGATCGAGGTCTGGGATGGCGACAGCGGCGGCACGCGGTCTTCTCGGACGGAACGCACCATCATAACCACGCACGCCGGCCGCCTCCTCATGCTCATCCGTATGGCCGCCAGCTTCGGACCCGGGGAAAAGTTGCAGGAGCGGCTTCTGCGTTCTGGAGGCGTGAGTATGTGGGCCGGCATCAAGCCGCGCGAACTGTCCCTCATCGACTATCTTCTGAAACACGGCGTGCTGCCTCCAGACGTGCAGGTTTACACGCGCAGCCCGCACCGTCCGAGTGGGCCGGTCCTCCAGCTCTGCAAGCCCGACACCCAGAACACCGGGGAAGTTTCCAAGGCGCAGCAGGCCGCCTTTGAAAATCGCATCAGCGAAGCGCTGCCCTTGTCGGCCCCCATTTTGATCTTACTACCCAACGGACTGGAGCTGTCTGAACCTCTCCAGCGCATCCTGCCATATGCGGAACGCCTCGCACCCATTAATCGCATCATCATGCTCGTCCTGATCTGCGAGCTCTACAACGTTTCCAGCGCAGAGGACCGCGAAGCTGTCCTGCGCCTGCTGCCGGATGACGCCGCTCTGGCCCAAATCGCCCCCCCATCCATTCTCATGGCCTTGCGAGCGCCGACGGCCGTCGCGGCGGCCCAAGCGCTGCAAAAGATGGTCCAGCCTGATCATTCCGTGCGTCAGGATGGCCTCACCCTTGAAGAAATCGGAGGGTCGTCTCATGCGCATCGCATGGCGGGAGACCTCGCTGTGGATATTCAGGCATGCAAAACGGGTGGGGCACGCTGGTCGGAGATCCCGCGGTCCTTGCTGTTTTATGGCGAGCCAGGAACTGGTAAGACCGTGTTGGCGCAAGCCATCGCACGGTCGGCGGATGTGGAAATTGTCATTGCCAGCGCTGGCGAATGGCAATCACGCGGTCATCTCGGTGATATGCTTGGGGCCATGCTCAAGACATTCTCGGACGCGGCATCGCGCCGTCCCTGCATTGTTTTTCTCGACGAGATCGATTCATTTGGTGCCCGGGATGCCAAGGACAGTGAGCGTAACAGCAATTATCGAAGGCAGGTGATCAACACGTTACTGAGGGAAATCGATAAGTTCCTTGCACTCGACGGCACCGTTTTGGTTGGGGCCTGCAATGCCGTAGACACGCTCGATCCTGCGATCGTCCGGCCTGGCCGCTTCGACCAGATCGTGGAGCTCACGAGGCCGCCGCTTGCGCAGATTGCCCACATGCTCCGGCAGGTGTTTCCCGGTGCCGCGGATGTGACGCCCCTAGCGCGGCTCTGTGCTGGGCAGACACCGGCCGAGATCGACGCGACGCTTCGCGCGGCGAGGGCCAAGGCGCGCCGCGACGGGGCCCCCTTCGACGCCGACTTGCTCGCGGTACAGCTGGGCGGCGGGCGACTGGACCAGCCGGCCCTCGAGCGCCGCATTGCCCTGCACGAGGCCGGGCACACCCTGGTCGCGGCGCGGCTGCTCGGCGCCGCCGCCGTCGAGCGCGTGGTGATCGGACAGGAAGACGGACGGACGATACGACAGTCTGCACTCCGGGAGGGAACGCTGGCAGAGTTCGAGCGTGAAATGATGATGCATATGAGCGGCCGTGCCGCGGAGCGCCTTGTCCTTGGAAATGTCAGTGCTGGCAGCGGTGGCGGTCCGGGAAGCGATCTCGAGCGCGCCACGCACCTGCAGATGTTCTTCGATCGACAAACGGGACTTGGAATTCATGGCCCCGCCTGGCTCGGAGAACCTGACACGACCCGGATACCCGAAAAGTATTGGGGTCGCGTGCGCGTCAAGCTTTGGGGCTTCGAACAGAGAGCGGGTGAGCTCCTGCAACCGCACCGGGATCTGCTCGAACGCCTTGCTGAGGAGCTGCTTGTCCGGCGCGAGATGAATGCCGCAGAGCTGCGGCCCTGGCTCAGCGAACTGACCCTCAAAGCCTGATCCCTGCCTTTCTCCTTTCAAGAAACTTCGGAATACCTCACGTGTCATACTCTTCTCAGGGCGCTTCCGGCGCCCTCTTTTCCCATCTCTACCGCATCCTGTCGAATTCTCACCTTCCGCATCTGCCCGAGGCACCAGGAATCTACGTGCTCCTGATGAATGGCAATCTCTACATCGGAAAGAGCTGGAACCTGCTGCGTCGGGTGCCAGAGAGCCAGAATGAACGCCGCATCTGGGGCGCCGTGTATTTTCTGCCAATGAGCAAAATGCACCATGCCTTCAGTCTAGAAGAGAGAAAAATTCTTCTGAACCAAGTGGAAGCGAGTTGCATATCCGTTGCTCACACGATGATCCTAGGTCATCAATTGCCCTTGCTACTCGGCAACAGACAGCATGCGAAAACCCTGCCCTTGTCTGCCTGGGCATCGCAGCACCTGGTCTGGCCGCCGAGCCAGCGGCACGACGTCTCACTTGGCATCAATGCCATGACAACTATCTTTAAAGATGTCGGCGTGGCTGCGCGTCATTGCAAACTCCCCAGTCGCAAGATGCTCGCGTCCGTCCGGGGCATGGAGTTTTCTGAAAAATGGAGTGCATATGAACATGTTATTGCAAACTTGTTTCAGCCAAATTTTGCTGTGCCAAGACCAGGATGTTTCGAGGTAAAGAAGTTCAAGGTGCCTTCTATTGCAGTCAATGACATACTTCACGGGAGCATAAATCAAGCCGCATAAGAGGACGGACGGAATTGTCCTTTGCTAGGATGCGAAGGATAACATCGGAAACAGTGCAGGCGCAGGATCTACAAATGGTCGTGCAAACAGTCTTGGCTACCGCGATCGCGGTCAAAAATATAGCCTTTGGGGCACGCCCTGAACACAACGGCTAGACCTATGAAAGTTGTTGCCATTGGATGAGGCCGCAGCTGGAAGACCAGCTGCGAGGCCGGCCTTCCAGCTCAAACATCTTTTGGTATGTTTTGTCCGAATTCTCACTATGCTCAAGGTGCTCTTGATTGGATTTGAGGCTCCGATGTGCTTACAATGTTTGACGAAGCAGTCTCAGGTAATCGAGTGCCGTTCGATGAAACCTTGCTCTTTCACCTGATCGAAGATTCGAAAGCCCGGGTGCGCCTTCGGCTGCCATGTCCGGCCGAACTCGATGGCGCAGGCCGTTGGCACAGCCGGGAATACGGATAGCTCGACATCCATCCCGTGTTGATCTTTGATAGCGTCAAAGGTTTTTCCGACGACTTTGCGAAACTCTGACAAGTCGTTCTGGCTGCGCAGCTCCGAAGTGCCGAGCCGATTACTGCGAACTTCCCAAATGGAAACGTCGTCGTCACCATATGCGGCTATCACGCGCTCGTTGACGATTTCTGCTGAAACTGACAACTTCAGTGCGACCTTTTTCGATCCCGTTCTTCCCCTGAACATTGAGAAACCGAGAGGCGGTCGATCGTTCGGCCAGGCCCAGCCAGGTTTCGGTTCGCGGTGTTTGCCGTATAGGGAGACAGCCGAGAGGTCAGATAGAAGCCGACCCAGCTCCATCAAGATGGGCATCGGCGCAAAGCCAAAGATCGCCAGATGCTGGAGTTCTCCCTCCTCAAATCTTCCTCGGATTTCGCGATCATATTTCGAACGCAGAATCTTGAGCGCTGTCGGATAGTAATCAGGGTCACTGTCCTTGGTCGCAATGTCACGCATCTGGATGTCGATCGGGCGGCGGTCTGCCAGATAGAACTCATTCCTCATGGCCTCAATGCAGTCAGCCAGCGGGACGCTGGTTTCATTCTCTCCGATGGAAGCCGCGAACCGCACTACATGGGCAGGTTTAATTAAAGGATTTAAGAACAAATGCGCGACCTTGTCTTCGTGCTGGTGCTTCATCTGCCGCAAGACGCTGACGCTATATCGATCCCTCTTCTTCGGGTCATCGATCTCACGGTGGTGTGGATCACACATCAGCATGATGTTGTCAGGGTCGTCCGAGAGTTCATGAGACAGAATTGGGTCGCCGCGCTCTCCACCAGGATCGGAAGCTATTATGTGGGCAAGATAGGCATTGTTCTTTCGTAGGTCGCCGGAAATCAAGTCTTCATCAAGGCGTTTAGAACAGCCCGGGTATTGACAGTGACCAGCGGCACGGCCCCAGACGAGCATGCGGGTTTTGGTCTTTGGGCTAGCTCCTCTGGTCATCTTGGCCTCCTTCGGCAAGTCGACGCATTTCACGTATGTTGATTGGGCCCGGTGCATTGGCTCCTCGCCAGATGCCGTCGACATGCCAGAACTCATAATGGTGAAGCCATTCTGATGCCCAAGGGATGATCGTGTCCGAAATCCACATGGTATTGTCCCATTGACCCTCATCAGGGTCGAACAGGCAAAGCGCGGAGTTCTCTGGGACCTCGCTGTCCAAGATCAGATGGGGGATGTCGATATAATCCTCGCCGTTCCGCGGCTTTAAAGCTGGTTCGAGCA
The DNA here is from genome assembly GCF_037949285.1 of Thioclava sp. GXIMD4216. Classification (NCBI taxonomy): domain Bacteria; kingdom Pseudomonadati; phylum Pseudomonadota; class Alphaproteobacteria; order Rhodobacterales; family Paracoccaceae; genus Thioclava; species Thioclava sp. GXIMD4216. Next base: position 32,879 of record NZ_CP149930.1, on the reverse strand, counting down.
AGAAGACATACGGTACCGCAGCGGTTTCCAGCCAACTCCATTGGGCAAGTATCCGATACTCTCGCTGAAAGCCCCTGATCTGCCCTATCCATTGGATCGAGGGCGTCGCATTTAGGGTCAGCGGGCGATACACGCGCATCTCTAGGGATGGCCATCTATGCTCCATCCGCTGAACCTGGGATTCCGCTGATCTGGGCTTGCTCCGCTTCATTTCTTCCGCAGCTCACCTACATGGAAATTGTGGGCGGGCGCCTTGGAGGTTGCTGCAGCGCGTGCAGCGCCAGATAAAAGGAGCGATGGTGCTGCTACAAAGCCCTTCCCCAATTCAAACGTGCTTTTCTGCGGAGTATTCGACAAGCTGTCCATGTATGTCCTGACGGCGTTGCCACTGATCCGTTCCCCAAACAATCCATCGAAGATCTTCTGAATCTGTGCCACATCAGACGTCCGCGCCCGTTGGAGTTCGGTCGAGAGGTATCTCAGGTCCCCGCGGAACATTTCCATCTGGTACGTATTCTGAGGCCAGCGATCGTTGAAGTTCTCTTGTAGAAGCGCTGGATTGCGCTCTTCCGGACGACGGCCAGTATCGAGAGCGTACTTCATCCGTCGATCGAGTTCAGATCCAAGGTCTTCAAGCTGGGCGCAAATCCCGAATGCGTTCGGGGGGATTTGTGCGGCAACTTTTGACAGATAGACCGAGATGGGGCGTTTCTCGTTCCTATTGGCATACCTGAGGTTCAGATAACGCTTCATCAACTTCAGCGCGAGTACCTGTGGTGAATCTTGAATTGGGTCGACCGTCTCTGGCAGGTCGTCAATATCGGCATCGGCGACGATGATGCCGGGCCGCAGCCGATCCTTGATCTCAAGCTGCTTGCGCAGGCTGTGGACTTGGGCCCGGAACATCTGGCTGGGAAGAGAAATTTGCCCTTTGAACCATTCTGCAAATCCATAAGGGTTTACCTTGTGGCGTTCGTCGTGCCCCTCATCAGGGCTGTGATAGATGTCACCGACCCGTTCTGCCCTCGGCTTCAGCGCAGGATCCATAGGCGTCACATCGAGGTGCATGAACGCGAAGCGAAGTTGAATACACCGCGTGCAGCGTTCGATCTTTTGCACGTCTGGAAACCCTTGAAAGGCCTCGAAGAGTGCATCCAACACCCGGCGCGGTGACCAGCCGAACGGCGTATTGAACTCGAGAATGGCGTCCAAGTCGAAACGATCCTCATCCGCACCATGAACGATCGTGGTTCCAATCGCTCTGGAGCCCTGTGCGTAGACCAAAGCATTATCGACATAGAGGCGCAAAGGACTTCCTTCACGCTCAATGTGTGATGGGATCAGCTTGTAGCGCTTCTCAGCCACCCTGTTGTCGCGGGGGCTTAGCTCCATCTGAAGAACGGTCGCAATCAGAAGGGCGTCAAGCCCAGGGGACGTGTGATCAAGGGGCATGGACAACTCCTCTATTACCCAGTTGCCGATTGCCCCCCTCAATCGGTTAGGGTAACTATATATGGTGTATTTGCATTTAAATCAATACCACATGAGCCTATCGTTCCCCTTTTGTATTTTGTCAAGGTGTTTGATAGACATACGCAAGGCCTCGCTGCACTTTTCGGGGTGAGGTCATGGTGCTTTTTGTCCAACTGAAATCGGGTTTTACCTCTGCGCCATAGTTCACGGATCTCCCGAGGCTTTATTCACTAAGCCGTAAAGCCGTACGTTTTGATCCTGCATGAATACGTTACTCATCGCGTTGTCGTGCTAAATTATTTGGGACGAGGCTGCGGCATTATTCGCCAAGCGCGAATTGTTCCTGAGGTGGACGACTGGTGTGATCCCCTTAGCGATCCGGAGCACAAGACTTAAGTTTAGAAGATCGCTTTATTGATATGAAGAGTTCTCCCTCGAGAATATCTGCTTGCCTCTGTGGCCCTTGTCCCATTGGGTCGTTATATGAGGTGCTGAGAGATCGGTTCGATTTATGCCAATCTTGGACGCTGCGCCCACAGCGACCAGCCCCAATACTGCGCCAACTGGATGCAACTGTGCCAGAGTTTCATTTCAAGCTCCATAATAACGGAGCATTCCATCATACGTCCGGCGCTCCCTTCACAGGGCATCAGCTCTCGGATGAACATGTCGAGGTTACACACCTTAAGCCGCACGTCGAGAGCTACGACCTAGGTGATGGGACGGTGGTCAAGGTTCTCATCAGCTACTCCTCACACTGCTGGACCTGCAAGGCAAACGAAGCGCAGGAAGAGTGGCGAGGTCTGACCATCTGGGACCATCAACGTGCCCGTTGTTACGATCCGATAAGACATCAGACATCATTTCAGCTCCCTCAACTCATGGGGCAGCTGATGCTGAACAAAATCTACGTAACCCCCACAGATCGAAACTATGGCTGCTACAACGCCACGCTGCGCGACCTGAACGGGCACTTCTATACCGCCTACTTCACTCTCAAGACGGGTGCCGGCAGGTTCGATGGAATTCGCCACAAGTTCCGGCTGTTCGTCGAAAGTGCTTACCCCAAGGAGCAACAAGAGGACGGCTCGAAGACCAGCTTGCCCGCGATCATCGGGAAGGCTCGTGAGAACAAGACGGTCAAGTATCGCAGGCCCTAGAAACACCTAAGGGGCCCATCAGGACCCCTTGGCTATCTCGACAACCTCTTCGGCTTGCGCCTATCTACCCTTGCGGTTGGACTGCCTCACGGCAGCGGGGGGAATCTCACAGTCGATCGCGAAACCCTATGGTCATGTTGATACCCGCAGTTCGTTATCCAGTCAATAACTTCACTGCGTCTCACCAAGACCGTACGATGATACTACGCGCAGTTAGTCCGAAGGTTCCATCATGCGCTGCATCTGGTGATCGCCCAGAGCTACACTACACTCAGGACAGTTGGGCGATGCCCTGAGGCATGTCTCGCGCCTCCACTCTTATCATGCGCAATTGCTTCGCCACGTCCCAGCAGTGCCGGGATGACCATACTGGGACGGTCTCGGCATGAACTATTCGCAGGGGCCAGTAAGCGCCTGAACCTGTTAAGGCTTCAGCGCTTCCGCGATCTTGCAAGGCAACGGTAACACCTACCGCCTGGACCGTCGGAAGAGGCGTAACAAAATTACCAAATAACAACAGTTACTTAGTTAAATGTAACGCCGTAACAGGCGTAACGCTCAAAACGTATAACTATACGCGTAAACATGTACCTAACACTCTCTCATACATATACTTATATTATTAATCGTTACACTGTTACTTATACCTAATAAGATAAGTTATATCAGTGACTTACGAGTGTATCATGATGCGTATCACCGCTGTAACAGCGTTACACCGTTGAAATACCTAGAAAATTTTAGGCGTTTTCAATCGAGCATAGCGCAGGTGCGCACTTGGTGAGGAGGCTCGCACGGAAATTGCCCTCATCAGCGCGTTTCTCTAGACAGCAGAACTGCGAAAAGCTAACCTATCGAAGACACGGTGCTTAGCTGCATCTAGGGTCCCGCCGGGAGAGCGGGAGTGCCTGAATGGTCAACTACTGAAGCATGAACAAGCGGATCGAGCCGGCCTTACGCCACCTCAAGGATCCGAGCTTTGGGTCGCAGTTCTGAGCGGCCCCGCGACATGCTGATTGGCTGAGCTCACCGTGCTTGTTTTCCAAACCGTACGGCTTCTCTGAGACCAGAAGTCCGCAGGTCGTGTTTTTCAACACTGACCCCGGACCTGTCATGCAGCATCATCAGCACTTCGTGGCCGATCGGCCCCTCTACACCTACGCCCATCGGCTCTCTCCTGTCACCCTCCGCTTTCCTGCCGTCATGACGACTGCCGAGCTGGCCGCCTGGGCCCAAGTCGGCAAGAATGCGGTTCCCCAACTCGCGGCGCGCTTCGGGATCCGCGAGCTTACCGGACATGCGAAAAACCATCGCTTCGCGATCCATGACGTTCTGCGAAAAATCATCGGCGTTACCGCGGCGAGCCAGGAAGACCTGGCGCTGCTGCTGATGCCCCTGCAGAAGGCCAGCTGGGTGTCGCAGATCACCGGGTTGAGCACCTCGGCCCTCAGCGCCGGTATCTGCGAAAACCGAAGCCCGCTTCCTGCCCCTGTCGAGCTGACCGCCACGGGTCCGGACCAGGCCCCCGCGCGGGGCCGACGTTGGCTGCCGGTGCAGGTTGAGGCCTATCTGCGCGGGGATCCCATTCCCTTTCTCGCGCCGGGATTGCCGCTCCAGCAGCACCGGGACACGCCCGCCCAAGAGCGTGCCGGTAACGTTTTCGCGGCGATTTGTGCCGATAGCGCCGGGAGCTCCCGTCAAGTCCAGCTGTAACAAGCAGTCCCCGTCTTGCGGGGTCTGCAAGATCACGACCTTTCGTTACCGCTCCCCCGCCAATGCCGTTTTCTCCCTGTAACGCCAGTTCCTGCCCCGAGGCGCCTACCATGATGCACCAGATCCCGACCCTGCTCACGCTGCAGACCGCCATCGCCCACATCGAGGCGCACGGCACGCCGGCGCAACGGCAGGACCCCCGCAAGGCCCGCATCGCCCTGGCGCTCCACGGCTTTGAGGGACCGGACTTCGACAGCTTCCCGGCCGACCTCGAACTCTTCGACAGGAAGGTGCCGAAGCTCTCCGGCAAGATGCCGGCGCTAAAGAGGCAGATCCATGCGGCGGGCATTTCCGAAAATACCTACCAACAGTCGTGGCGGGCGGCGCGGCGGCTCATCGCGGCCGTCACCGGTGCGACCACGGAGAAGGCCGAGCGCCGCAGTCGGGAAGACGCCTGGACGGCATTGCTCGCACGCGTCGACATACTGGTGCGCAACGGGCTTGTGCTGCCGATCCAGCGCGCCTCGCTGCCGGCCCTGATTGATGTCTGCCGCGAGCGCCAAATGGCGCCGCCCGACCTGACCCCGGACACCGTCGCCGAGCTGTTGGCAGGCCGCGATGCCCACAGCCGGAAGACCCTGCGCAAGAGCCTCAAGACGCTCGACAGCCTGCAAAAATTTTCCCGCTTGCGCGACCTGCTGCCACCGGGTCCGGTGACCCCTGCCCCGAAAAAAACAGGGCGCCTCGCGACGTTGCCGCTGCACCTGCAGTCCGCCATTCTGGCCTGGGTCGATCGCGCCGCCCGCACCCAGGTCGAGGACGAGCGCTACGAGCATCTCTCCGAGCCCCTGTCCGACAGCGCCCGCTACCGGTATCGCGCTGCGCTCTGCCTCTACGTCGAAACACTGCTCACATCCGGCATGAGCATCCCCAAGGGTCCCGACCTGGAAGAGCTCTTCACCCAAGACCGGATCGATTCCGTGCTAGGCAAGTGGACGAGTGAGCAGACCCACGCGGCGCGCACGAACTTCCAGTATGTGATCGACCTTGCCAGTCTGTTGGCACGAAACGGTGCCGCAGACGCCGCCGAGTACCTGCACGGGCTGACGCGGGTGATGACCCGGCTGCAGGAAGGCCGGGCCGCCGGCCGGCGGATGGGCCGGAAGACCCGCAGATTCTGCGAAGCGCTTCTGAACGACCCCAAAAAGAAGATCCTCTTCCAGATCCAGCATGTCGAATATTACAGACGTGCCCTCGAGACCCTCTCGACCGCAAAGACCAAGGGCTTTGACCTGACCTTCCTCGCGGATCCCGCGCATATGGGCATGCTTTCCGACAACGCACGCAGCGAGGCCAAGCACCTCCTGCGCCGGGCCCGCATGTTCGGCCTGCTCGCGGCTTACGCTGCCATCGCACTTGAGGGCGCTCCGTATCGACGTCAGAATACCCTTTCACTTCGTCATAGCGGACCGCGCAAGACGCTCCGGCTCCATTTGTCCGAAAGAGATCCGCATGCGGTCATCAAATTCCCGAACGAAGAATTGAAAAACGGCAAACGGTTGAGTGAGCGCAGCGAAGAGCTCGAGGCGATCACCATCCGGAAGCGGGGTGCAGGAGATCTGGGCCCCGAGATCCTCTCCTTCTACCTGGAGCAGATCCGCCCGCTGTTCCCGGAGGCGTCACGAACGCACTGCCTGTTCCCGCCTATCGAGCGTGCCCATACCACCGAAAGCGGTTTCCTCACCGCCACATTTGACGTTTGGCTGGCAGAAGGCTCTGCCGAGATCGGGCTGCCGCTGAGTTCCCACAACTTCCGTCATGGCTACTGTTCGATCGACATTAACGAGGGCCGGAGATCGATGGAGGATCTGGCGAGGATCATGGGCGACACCGTCGCAACGATCCAACGCTTCTACTCCTGGATCGACGCGAAGCGCTCGGTCCAGGCCGTGCAGCAGGACACTGCCCGGCGCCGCGCCGAAATTGTGAAAGCACGGGAAGGACGACTTACATGACACGCGACCGGATTTTCGCAAGCCCCGTATGGCAGCACTTTCTGCATATCGAAGGCTTGCACGATCTGCCCGTCCCTGCCCTTCTCGCCGCTGACCGACTATTCGAGGAGATCAAGGCAACCGCGACGATCGCGCCGGCCCCCTCGGATTATGCCGCCTGGGCCCAGCGTTCCGGCATGGAGCCATGCGCATGGCTCGAGACGCTGACCGTTGCCGCGGAGGTAATCCTGCCCTCCGAACTCGAAAATATTGCAGCGGCGCGGCGGCTTCTCCGCCCGACTTCCCCTGCAGACTGCTCGGCACCGTCGCGCCAAAAGGTGACGGGCTCCGTCTGGGACCCCTGCGCCCGTGTTCCATCTCCGCGAGCACGGCGCGTGTCAGTTCATCCCTGGGACCTCCCGGAGCCGTGGCAAGCTGCTCTGCGGCGTGCCGCGCAGGGGCTGCCGGGGGAAAAGGCCGCTGCGCCTGCCCGCCACATCCTTCTGCGGATGCGGGAAAAGCTCTGCCAACTGGCCTGGGCGGCCCGAGAATCTTGGTTGGAGATCGGCCTCACCGAGCCTGTCCTCCGGACATACCTAGAGGCTCTGGAGGCGCGCCTGCGCGCCCGGGAGCATGGCATCCGCTGGGCCACGCTCCGCGCCACCGTCGAAGAGCTACACCGGTTTGCGCGCTACGTCGGGGACATTTCCGACACCGACCTCAGCTACCTGCGCAAGCGCCTCGGCCGATACGAATTACTTGAAAAAGGCCAGGACGCGCTCAAGTTCGCCGCCCTCCTCGAGACCGGCAACACGACCCTCACGCTGTTGGACCGTGCCGATGCCCTGCTCACCCAGGCGGCCCGCGCGAAAGCTCCGGCAACCCGGCACCGGCTGCGCAACGCCGCCGCGATCCTCGGTCTCTACAGTATCGTCCCGCTGCGCAACGCCGATGCGGCTCTCATCCTTGGCGAGACCCTGATCTGGCAAGGCGGGGCATGGATCATCAACACACAGATCCGCAAGACGCGGCACCGGTCGCCCGACCCCCTCGTGGTACCGCTGGAGCCGACGTTCGGCCGTTACGTTGATGCCGTGGTGCAAGGCGATTTCGACTTCAGGTACCTGCCCGCGCTGCGCAAGCAGGTTTGCGCCTCAGGTCGCCCACTGATCATGCACGCTGACGGCTCTCAGCCGAGCCCAACATACATTCCGCGTGTGTTCAAGGAACAGACCGGAAATTCCTTCACCACGACCCGCACGATGCTGCACAGCGATCAGGCAATCAGCCGCGGCGAACAAGGCACGCGTGATGCGATGGTCATCGCACATCAGACATCGCCGCAAACGGTCAAGAAATATCAGGCGCGGCGTGTACGGCAGGTGGCCGTGGAGCGCGTCCAAGAGGCAACAGCAACGCGGCGTGAGACGCTAATGCCGACAGAGCTTCTCATTGCCATTTCAAACCTAAATACCAACAACAGGACAGCTTCATGAAGCTTTGCGATATCCATGCGGCCCTCGAGGCGGAACAACTTCTTTCCGGAGATCAGGCCTTCGCGACGCTCGTCGCGATCGAACAGCTGGCCGCCTTCGAAGGGATCCCGGTTAAGATGCTCGATTACTCGGCTCCGCAGTTTGCACAGTCCTATCCCCTGCACAATAAACCTAAGATTGCAATGGGCCAGCCACAGTATCAAGCGTGGCGCAAGGCCATCCTTGATGCACAATTGCTTTCTGACCCGGGCGACGTGGATGGGGATCCATGGGTCTCCCTTGGCCGCGCAGAAATTCTGGGATCCAAGAAAAGAAGCACAACGCTTTATGATTTTCGAAATCATCTGCCAGCAGGGACATTACCGTGCGAGGTGTCCGGGGCATTGGTCCGCGAATGTTTTGGCGCCCTTACCATGTTAGAAAAACAGAGGTTCCGCGCAGGGTTCGCTTCATTCTTAAGACTATTCGACAATGATCTGGCACTGCGAACTGGCCTGCTTCCGATTGAAAAGCCCGCCAGATTACCGAAGTCACACAATCACTTCAGTCTCGTGACAATGGCTCCCGACTTGCGCGAGTGGCGGGCTACGCTTACCGCTCGGAAAAGCGTAAATGCGCTAGATTACCTTAACCGGCTGTGCCTAGCGGCAGGACGACTTAACGGAGAGACCGATACTTTGGAGGACCTCCGAAATAACCTTCCAAACCTGCCAAATCCTGAAAGTCTAGACCTGCCTTCCATCACCAAAGGTGTTCTTCGGATATACGTGATGCAACTACTGCGAGACCTTGGCGGACCCAATCCACACCTGAACGCTGTCGAACAGGCTTGGGCCGACCTCCGAACAGCCGCCCGCGCCGCCGGCTGCAAGACTAGCGAAATTTGGGCTATCGGGAAACCTGCGGCAGCCAAGGGGATCGCGCCATCACGGATCACAGCCGAGGACGTGACCGACATCATGCGGTCCTACAAACAGAATTCGATGCCTGCCGTGTGCCGTAAAGGCTGCACGCAGTTCGATGCATTGCGGGGCATCCTTCCGGAAACAGCACTGCCCCCACAGCCCTTGGGAATTCGCTATATTCCACGCCGCAAAGCCGCGCTTGCTCCTGAAGAGCCACAGACCTGTAAGGCTGCTACCCAGGCACACCATGGCTGGAAAGATCTCTACGCGGCGTTTCGCGCCCGAGGATGGAGTGCCTCAAAGGTAGGCGCCACCCTCGCACCACTCAAGGCTCGTTGTCTGGCAGCAGGACATGCACCCGAAGATCTGACTCAGGAGGTTTTCAGAGCCCTAGAAGCGGACACAGCCACTGCCGAGCAAGCCCGTTTTAGAAATGCCGTGCGCCATCTGCGCGCCTTGGGTCAAGACGATCCACGCTATGCCATGTTCCACCACTCTTTGCCGGATGTTCGGACGGGCCGGACACACGGCGGCGTTCCTGAAAGCTGCGCCGCCGACCTTGATGAACTCCTCGACTGCATGAACGCGGCACCACCTACACGGCGCAATACCCGCGTCACGGTCGGGGTTGTCGCTGATGCGCTTGGCCGCCCGGATATTACTCTCACAGATCTACTGCGCACGGACTTGTCGAACCTCGATCTGGGCAAGCATGAACCTCGAAAAAAAATCCATGCTGGCAAACTGCAGAGCCTATGCGGGTTCCTTGACCTTCCATGGACACCTGCGTGGCGGGAGCTCCAAACAGTGGTCGTGGCAAGTGGTCTCGGTGCAAAGGACAATCCCGTCCCTAAAATCCTGGCGTGGCATCCAGGAACGGCTCCTGAGGGGGTGTCCCTAGCCTGGGCCCAGGATCTGCACAGCAAGCTCCGATCGACGCTTCACAATCCTCCCTATGGCCGCGCTGATCTTGCCCAGTCCCTTGCCCGGAACCTCGCGGCCTTCGACAGGCTCCATGACCTGCCGCAGGTGGTGGCCTCTGGGCTGCTTCCGCCGAAAATCGGAAAAATTCGATAGATAGTTCCGTCAGCCCTTGCCGCAATCTGGCGTAGCCGCTCTTGTTGATCCCATGAAGGAGGTCATTAACGGTGACCGGTTCCAGGGGCGAGGGCTTCTTTCTCAGCTGAGAATTGATGGCGCTTCGACACCGCCATGATATGCTGCCCGTCTCCGGCCGTAGAGATGAAGGAAACAGGCGAACTGTTCCGAGACTATAGGCCGGAGAGAAGGAGCGACGAATGCTCAGCCGACCGCTTCCGTTTCCGCCCCGGCTGAGGAAGAGGGGGCCTCAAAGATATATCGACTGAGCAGATCGGTGTCCGGGGCACGCGTGTGCGTCGCTTCTAGGCCAGAAACCGTGAAGTTCTCTTGCACGTCGGATTCCGGCACAAGGAGGTAATGCCAAGGTTTCTCGCCGTTCTTTGCACCGGCTTGCGTCGCAACATGGCACCACAGGCTTGCCGCATCTGCCTTACGCAGAACCTCGGCGGCGGTCATTTCCGATTGGCGCTTCACCTCGATGATCAGCTTGCCCGTATCGGTTTCTACAACGAAATCGGGCTGATACGGCGCACCGTGATTATCGAAAATTTTGAACTGGTTGGGACCAGGTTTCATCCAAAGGCGGACCGAACTGTCTTTTTCAAGGATGATCGCCAGCTTGCGTTCTGGATCGGAGTCGAACTTCGCATACTGATAGCAGCCCTTCACGAATCCAGTGAAGATATACTTCCGGATCTCCTGCTTCTGATCTGGCGGTGTTTTAAAGTCCCGGATGAATCTCGTACCGGCGGTATCGAAGGTCTGCGGGCGCAGCTCGCCGAATGCAGATGTCAGCGAGACACGGTAGTTCGTGTGCTCACGCCACATATTCTGCTTCATCTGCGAGAAAATGCTTTCGGCCATCGCCTTCGCATGACCCCGGACGACACTGCGAGTTTGCTCATCGTCGTCCGCGAAGCGGTTGCGGGTTTGGATGACTGCCTGCCCAGCCAGATCATACAAAATGGCAGCATGGGCGTCATAGTCGATCTCAGGGTAGTCGATAAGCCGCGCGACGATGTAATCCTCCAGCCGGTTTGCGGTGTCACCCTTATCCTCGCTGGAAATCCGCGATGTCTTCTCTGTACGCAGAGCCTGGATCATGAGCTCATTGGACAACGGCTGGAAGTTCCAGCTCTTCATGTCCAGATCGAAGCGCTTGAAGCCGAAGGAAACCTGCTGCTGCGGAGTGATCGTGAGAGCAGGGATCGCGAGGGTCCGCTCTACGAAGTTCTTGCACAGCTCCTGAGCGACCGCGACGGCCTTTTCCTTCGTGATACTGGGAAGGAAACCTTCTTCGGGTTTCTGTGCTACAATGGCTGCTTCCGCGATGCGTTCGATCACCCTTGGATCGTTGAGAACGCGGATCGAGGACACTTCCTTGCTGAGCTGGGGGATCACAACACTGAGCACCGTGCGGGCGACCTTCAGGTCGCCTTCCGGCAGGGTGTCCGCGCCAAGGCCCTCGGTCGTCGCCGGGACATAGAGCATCCGGGAAGCGGTTTCCGGGTCGATGGCCGTGCCGCTGTCGCTGAAGGCTGCGAAGACCAGCTCGTCATAGACCTTGGCCGGGGTTTTCAGCCGGACCCGCGCCACGCGCATCCAGCCCGACTGCCCCCTAAGCAGGGCCACGTCGCCCATGTTGCCCTGATAGGCGCTATAATCGAGGTGCAGCATTGCAGGGGCCAGATCGCGCGACTTGGCCTTCTGGACCAGCTGATCGGCCAGCCCCTCGTCGCCAAGGCGGAAGAAGCGCCAGCCGCGCTCGTCGGCCTCGGGCCATTCGCTGGACCAGGTTTCGCCCCCGTAATCGAAGCGCTGCGCATGGTCGTCGTGGAAGCGGGCCTTCGGCAGCTCGGCCCGCGCGACACCAAGCAGCGCGCGCTTGAAGTCGCCGATGGCGGAATGCACGGCGTCTTTCCGGCCGAGAAGCCGCTCGATCACCTTGTCGTCCATCTCGGCCAGCAGCTGGTCGCGGGCGTTCTTCTTCGCCTCGTCGATCTCGACGCTGAACTCTTCCTGTAGACGGTCGAAAGCGGCGTCGATCTGGTCCGTGGTACGGCAGGACTGGACGATGTCGAGGATGCGCCGCTCGATGTCGACGCCGGACTCAATGACGCCCAGAACCTCGTCGGACGAGCCGAACACGCCCTCGAAGAGCTTGAACTTCTGTTCCAGAAGCTGGTGGATGCGCGCTTCTGCGTGGTTCTTCCGGTTCAGGAAGTTGATGACGGTCACGTCGATCTTCTGGCCGTAGCGATGGCACCGGCCAATGCGCTGTTCGACCCGCTGCGGGTTCCAGGGCAGGTCGTAGTTGATCAGCAGGGAGCAGAACTGAAGGTTGATGCCCTCGGCCCCGGACTCGGTCGCGATCAGGATGGTGCGGTCGTTGCGGAAGGCATCGACGATGGCGGCCTTCATGTCGGCGGTCTTGGAGCCCGAAACCACATTGGTGCCGCCGTGCTTGTCCAGCCAGGCCTTGTAGAGGGCCTTGCTGTCTGCGTCCGAGTTGGAGCCATTGAGGACGACGGTCTGTCCCTCGAAACCGCTTTGTTCGAGCAGATCGCGCAGATAGGTCTGGGTCCGCACGGATTCCGTGAAGATCACGGCCTTGCGCTGGCCGCCCTTGGAGACGATCTCGTCGAGCACGTTCGGCAGGCAGTCCAGAAGCGCCTTGCCTTTTGCGTTGTCCGAGATGGATGCGGCCAGATCGCGGTACTGGGTGAGCCGCTTGATTTCCGCTTCGAGCTGAGCGGGATCGACGCGCTCTGCATCTTCGGTGTCGTCCTCGATCGCGTCGGCTTCCGAACCGGAATCCGCTTCGCGCCAGTCTTCGGCTTCGTCGCTGAAGCCATCAAGGTCATCGAGCGTGTCCGCCCCGACGACGCGCTTCGCCTCAAGCCTGCGGATCATCTTGTCGAGGGTCTGCATTACGGCGAAGGAGGAAGATCCAAGGATCTTGCGCAGCATGAGCGTCACCAGATGACGCCCGTTCTGCCCCAAGGCGATGGTGCTGGGGTCTTGGAGATACTCGGAAACCTTTTCGTAGAGGTCGGTTTCCAGTCGACCAGGCGTGAAGTCGAACGTCTTGGGGAGACGGTTAGTGTAGTTGATCAGGCCAGCGCGTTGGACTTGGCGGCGCAGGGTTCTCTTGCAGATAGGCTCAAGGCGTTTCGCGAGCAGGGCCTGAGAGGTAAGACCTTCTCGTCCGCCAAACTCGCTGCGGAAGGCTTGCTCCGAGCCGAAGTAGGTTTCGTCGATGATGCTGATGAGGCCGTACAGCTCCATCAGGTTGTTCTGCAGAGGGGTCGCAGTCAGAAGGAGCTTCTGACGCCCCGCGAGCGCCTTGCGCAGAACCGAAGCCCGAGAGTTTTCGGCGGCCTTGTAGACGTTACGCAGCTTATGAGCTTCGTCGAAAACCACGAGGCTCCAGGGCGTACGTCGCAGAATGTCTGCAATTCGTGCGGCGTACTCGTAGGAGACGATGATGATGCCTTCTCCGCGCCCTACAGGGTTCGGAGTGCCTTCTTTCTCAAGGTCTTTGACGCGTTTGGCATCAAGAATGAACGATGGCAGCGAGAATTTTTCACGCAGCTCGGTCGCCCACTGCTTGCGCAGAGAAGCAGGGACGATGAGGAGAATGTTTCTCTCACGTTCCCACCAGCGCTGGCTAATGACCAGTGCAGCTTCGATTGTCTTTCCCAAGCCGACTTCATCAGCCAGAAGAACGCCCTTCGACAATGGAGAGCGTAGGGCAAATGTCGCAGCATCCACTTGGTGAGGGTTGAGGTCCACCTTGGCTGCTGAGAGGGACTGCGTCAGAGCGTCTTCTTCCTGAATGCCTTCGGATGTCAGGTGGTGCGCAAAGAACTTTGATTGATATTCAGAAAACTGGAAGAGCAATAGGTCAGGCTCCAAGGCATATTAGTTAAGGGAAGGTTCTTCTAAATGCTGTCAAGTTATGGCCTGTGGCTTGATCCGCCAGCACGAAGGATTCCCTTCTGCCCAGGATATTGGGCCTTCTCGTTATCACGCCACTGAAATGTCACCTGTACTGCGATACCATGCCTGTCGGCTATTCTGGAAACTTCTTTCCAAGCCTCCTGGGCTGATTGCCCTTGGATAGAGATGCCGAGGTCAGGGTAATATCGGAATCCTTCCTCTTCGTAGCACGCCGGCTTGGTAGGAATCTGTATGGCCTCAGCTAGGCGTTCTCCGGATAGGCCCTTAGCCTTAAGAGAACTCACTGCGCCGAGAAGAATTGCTGCCCAGTTTGGCTTGTCTATCTTCTTGCGATCAACCTCCGCAGATAAGACCTTTGTAAATGAAAGGCCTGGAGTGGATTTGAACTCCATGAAGCTGCTGATTTCCGAGGTGGGATCAATGCCGATCTCGATGTCACGCTCTAGGTCTAGCGCTGCCATCTTCTCCCGTACCAGCTGCACGATCGTTTCTGATGGAGTTTCCGTCCCCATCCAAGTCGAGATGCACTTCAGATCGACAAAAGTTGCGTCGTTCAGTCTGACTACAGGCATGGGCATCATCCTCTGCTCTACGGCGTGTAGTATGTTACACATTCCATACCGCTACAATATAAAATATGTATCATATTTCATATTTATACTTTTCTTGCATTTAGTTGCGCAATCGTGCCGAATTTAGGATGGTCGATCGGCGGTTGTCGTCACACTATAAAGTGTGACGACAACACCGAAATTGGGCCGGTATCGCCATCATCTAGCACGCCATCACTGACCGATGCAGACCGCCGAAAAACTGTCCGGAAAGGGGGGCCACCTCAACGTTCACGCTCTCCCAAGACGGTCGTCGTGGCCTTTTCTGTCGAGGTCAAGCTGCACGAGATGGCTCAAGGCAGGGCTCGATGAACGCTATGTGATGATGATGGTGGTCAATGAGCAGAACCGCATGGAGAAGGAGCTTGCAGCGTAGGTTGAGAAGATATGACCTCGCGCACCAAGATCACCCGCACACGCATGGCCGGAGACGATCACGCGGTTATCTCCCTTGAAGGCAGCAAGGGATCCTATCGCCGCCAGCAGTGCGCCGGATGCCCGTGGCGCAAGGACCAGACCGGCGAGTTCCCCGCCGAGGCGTTTATGCCCACACTCCGCAAACTTTGCGACAGAACCTTGATATCCGGTCTCCTCTATAGAGAGCATCGCTCGCAGAAATCCGGAACGGAAGTGATGCAAGTCCACGGCATCCGCGAGACCTAGGGAGAGGTCAACCTCTCCCCTCTCCGCGAAATTCGAAAAAGTGAAGAATCTGGGGAATCAGTCTTCGTCGAGCAGGTCACGCGTCGCCAAACGCGCTCGTCTGCCCATCGTATCGATCGAGGGCATTGGACCAACATGTTCCACCGTGCCGGAGATACGGGCGCGTCGGCCGACGCGCGACCGTTGAGACTCAGCGAAGGCCGCCTTGAGCTGCTCCTGGTCCTTGGCCCACCATCCAAGCCGGATCCGAGCCACGGCTCTGCCCTCTTTGAGAGGAATGACCTGGACGTTGAAAGGCGCAAGCGCGTTGATCTCCTCAATCGCCGGCTTCACTACATGCTTGTTGAGCGCACCGAACGCTGGGTATTTTGACTTCTCGACACCCAGCAGATCGCGGAACTCGCCCAGGCTCATCTCGTGCCACGTCTTGTGCGACAGGCCCGCCCACTGACTGGCGTTCTCGTAGAGCGAAACCGCATACTTTGAGGAAAAGGCCATCAGGACTGGGATGGCGATGCGCCCCCAAATCCTTGAATCCTTTAGAATTTCAACAAGACGCTTGTCGAATGAGTATGTCAGAACGCCCCGAGGTCTCCCTGGGTCATCCATATCGTTACCGCCGAGAAACTGGACGCGCCGAGTCTTGCCATCCGGAAGTTGGGCCGTCAGCACAGTCTGCATCAACGAGATGATGGCCTCCTCTACAACGCCGGAGCCTTTATGCCCGTCGGTCCTCAAAGACGCGATCTCAATCGTGTAGTCCTTGCCTTCCTCGATCCCTTGTCTGTGCGCATTATGCCAGAGCAAGGTGATTGCACGACGTGCCGCCAGCGACAGCTGCTGATGTCCGGAGATCCGGATCAGCTCAGACGGCTTCATCGCCTCTACGTCCGTCGGGAACAGTGTTACAAGTCGTTGCGATTCCATACTTCAAGATAGACACTCTGGGACGAAGAGTGAAAGAGATTTGATGATCTTATTCATCCGTCCTTGTGGATAAGTCGAACCCACCCCCAGAAAACTCACCCCCCAGATTCCTCACTTTTCGCCCCAGAAACCTCACCCCTCGCCCCAGAAACCTCACCCCTCGCCCCAAATACCTCACATTTCAGTAAGTAAGCTTATGTTTTTAAACGATGAATCGGCCCTGAAAATAGAATTTATGAAATAGAATAAAAGAAGGGCAACCCGATCCCTCATTGAAGGGTCAGACTGCGAAAAATGAAGTCAAAACGATCCCACAAGCGACTCAAATCCCGCAGACACAGATCACCATCTTCGATGAGAGGCACAATTTCCGATCTGACCTAGTAGTCGAAGGTGCCCAATGAACTTTGTTTCGAAAAAGTGAAAGCGCTCCCCCTTGTGGAGGTTAAACCTTCAAAACTGTGAAACAATCCAGAAGCGCGGCCGGAAGGCCATCGATGCTGTTGGCTGTCGCAACGAAGTTAGTATGCAAAAAATCAACTTGGGCTCGGACGAATGGACAGGTGAATGTTCGCGCGGTGTTTTCTTGGAGAAGCGAAAAAAGAGAGCGTTGATCAAATTTGCCGCCACCGAGTGCGCCAGAAACGCCACGATGCGCTTATAAATACGTTCCGATAGACATGATCAGACCCCACAATGGTGAAGAAGGGGGCCTTCGAATGAGCGGGATGCGCAAGTCATGACGAAGCGCCCTCGCTTGGCTAGGCTTCATAGTGTGGATGGCGGCTTTCCAATCATGATATCGAATTCAAGAGCCGGATCTTTATGCGGACATTTCGGCGTCAGTAACCCTTTGGGTCAAGTGTGAGGTTTCTGGGGGGAAGGCTAGCCCCCCCTACCCTTCCCCACGAAGCTATCCATGAGAATCTCGAGCATATCGCCATAAGTACGCCGGTCATCGGCGCACATCTGACGAAACCGCTCAATCGACTCGAGAGAAGCTTTGATCGAGATCTGACCATCGGCAGCGGGCTCGCGAGACACCCAGCGGCTGCCACCAGCAGCTGCTCTTCGCTGCGTGGATGAACCAGCGCGCTTGTGAGCCGTCTTCTGGGCTGACTTTGGTTCGAGTTCAGGTGTTGATATTGTCTGCTCGACAACGGGCACCTCTTTTTGCGAGGTTGCCTTCTTCCGTTCGTTGAGGCCTTCTAAAGCGGCGAAGTTAAGAGGCTTAGGCATTGTCGGCCTCCATCAAAATCTCGAAGACCTCGGCCGCATAGGCCTCAGCGTTCACGATCGCCTTGTCGATGCCGTTAACGTCATTTGGGTCGAGCTCGCGAAGTCCGCCGCCCGCGTTGTGCAGCGATGAAAAGGCCGTTCTGCGGTTAAGCTCGGTCTTCAGAACTCGGCCTGCTTTCTCGAGCTCTGCCGCGATGTGCTTCTCCAGCTTGGATTTGACGGCTGCAGCGGTGCGGGCCTTGAGAATGACGGCTGGGATCTTTTGTCGGCGGGCTCTGGACTCGCGGCGTACTTCGGCGAGTGTCTCGAGAGCCTCGTTGGCGTCCTGCTGCTCCTCGGCTGTGGGGATGATGACTAAATCACTTTCCGCAATTGCGAAACTCGTGAGTCTAGAGGCGGTCCCTTCTAGATCGATGATGACGACGGTGCTTTTGGATGCGGCCTCTTCGATCTCGGCTTGGATGTGCCGCTCTCCTCCAGAAACCAGGACTGTAAGATTATCCGATAGGGGCGCAAGCTCCGACCATCTTGCCAAGCGGCCAGCGGGATCCGCGTCAATCATGGTGACACTGGTGCCTTGTGCCAGCTCGGTCCCGAGGATGATAGCTGACGTCGTTTTTCCAGCCCCCCCTTTAGACGAAGCAAATGAAATTACGGGCATGAGCCACTCCTGTGCGAATCTCTATTGTCCTAAAATCTAGTATGACATGCCATGCAATGTAAATCCTAACCATGCCTACCCTGTGCATGCCATGCCTAGGGTAGGCATGGCATGCTTTAGAATTCTTTTAGAAAGCAAGCTTATGGTTAATTTGTTTGGGAGACAGCAGGGCAGAGGAAGCCCCCTTTACGAACTAGGCAAAATACAGGTGCCAACCTTCAAAAGAGCGCAAGGGGTCTCATGCACAACAGGAGCAAAGTTTTCCAACTAATTCGGTGAAACTTCTCCTTCTACTTTTCAATGCAGGAGATTTTTATTGTCGCTCACAATCTCGCGAGATAAGAGTGTCTGATATCATTGATTGTCGAGATCTTTTTACGATGAAACGTATTTCTGCGCGACTCTCCGACCGCCGCTCTGCACTGAATGCCTTTTCCGATCTGATTGGACGCGGTCTGAGGATCATACTCTGCGCAGTAATTTTCGTGCAGCCCGGGCTGACCGAGATGGCAAAAGCGCAGGAAATTGTCATCGACCCGAACGGCAACGTTGGGTACGCGGCTCCAGTGCTAAAGCGAGCATCGCGCCCGCAGATTGTCGACATCGCGACGCCGAATTCCGGCGGTGTCTCACTTAATCAGTATGATCGCTTCGACGTTACCTCGCGCGGGGTGGTATTAAACAACTCTGCCACAACCTCTACAACAACCGTCGCAGGCAGTGTCGCAGGCAACGCCAACCTGACTTCAGGTAGCGCCAGTACGATTGTCAATGAAGTCACGTCGACCGACGATTCGTCGTTGGTTGGTCCGGTAGAGGTTGCTGGTGCGCGGGCCAACGTAGTGATCGCCAACCCAAATGGCATCACCTGCAACGGTTGTAGCTTTATCAATACCGATCAAGCGACGCTGAGTACCGGTGTGCCGACCATTAACGGCGGTACCGTTACGCTTGATGTGACTAAAGGCAAAGTCACGATCGGGCGCAGTGGTCTAAATGGCGCGGCTACGGGCGTGTCGACAGTCAATTTGCTTGGCCGCGAGGTGGTGATCGACGGTCAGGTGACCGCAGTTGATGCGCTCAATATTGTGGGCGGCGGCTATCGCTACGATCTGTCGAAAGGAGCTACGAGCGCAACCTTGGCTCCCGAAGGCGCTCCTGCGAGCGGCTTTGCGATCGACGCCACTGCCTTTGGGGCAATGGAAGCAGGCCGAATCCAGATCATTGGTACTGAGCGCGGATTTGGTGTGCGGAGTCTGGGCGCGATGCAGGGCGAGGCGGGCGGCGTCAAGGTTTCTAACCAAGGTGCGATCGAAGTATCTTCCGTCGCTGCCAAAGGCGCGGTCACGATCGGCTCGAGCTATGGGGAGGTTAACGTCTCGAACGATGTTGTCTCGACCGCGGCTGATGTGAAGATTACCGGTCGGCGCGATGTGGTCACCGCTGAGGGTTCAGGCATTTATGGCTTCTCGGGAGTCACAATCAACTCGTCCAAAGCGGCGGTTGATCTAAATGGCGACTTGCAATCGGGCGCGGGGCTCAACGTCAGCGCTTCGACGACGTTGAGTTTCTCGGGACTGGCCTCTATTGCTGATACGGCGGCAATTACGACGAGCGGTACAGCTGAGCTGAATGGGTTGACGCTGGTCGCCTTAGCGCTGAACGCCTCAACCGCAGCTGCCGATTTTGTTCTAGCCGATACGGCGATTTTCACGACTTCGGACCTGAGCCTGAGTGCAGATGATTTTACGTTGGGTGCGAATGTCTATTGGGCCGGGCTTGACGACGATACTGCGACCAAGCTCAGCGTTACGGCGACGGGCGATTTTCACAATAGCGCTGATTTGCGGATCTATGATGATTTCGCAATCGACTATGATGGGGCATTCTACAACGAAGCGAATGGCGTACTCGCCGCCAACGCGATTAGCTGGCCGGTGGCCGGACTGGTGCAGAACGCGGGCACAATTCTTTCAGAGGGTACGCTCAAGCTGGATTTGAGCCAGTTCACTAACACTGAAACCGGCCTAATCTCCGCCGAAGGGTTGCAAATCACTACCACCGGCGCGTTGGTTAATGAGGGGGCGATCCTGGCCGATGGTACGCTAAAGCTGGTCTCAGGCGGCGATTTGACCAATACAGGCTACATTAATGCAGCTAGCGCCATTTTGAGTGCGGCTAAGGTGGTCAATGCTGCGGCGGGTGATATCCGAGTTGCTGGCACGCTGTCGGTCAGCGGTACGACGAGTGTGTCGAACCTAGGTCAGATAGGTACGGCAGCCAACCTGAGCGTCACCGCGCCGAACTTGACTAACGTGGGCACGATGATCGCCGAGACCTCGGCGGTGTTCAGCGCAACCAACCTTAGCAATGGCGGCAGTCTGATTGCGGGCATTGACCTAAACGTCACGGGCAGGAACGCAATCACCAACAGCGGTGACATTGCGGCCTATCATTCAGCTACACTAATTTCCGATGCCACGATCACCAACACCGGCAATCTAGTGGCTGATGCAACGCTGTCGATCCGCGGTGCTTATTTCCTCAACTCTGGCGCAGATGCTCTCGTGCGGGCAACCTCTGGCGCGATTACCACTGCGAAGATCCGTAATGAGGGAAGTGTTTTCCTAGTCAACGACTTCAAGCGTAGTGGCGATATTGATCGGTTCGAGAACTATGGCACATTCGCAACGGCTGGCTCTATAGGGCTGACTGGACGGGATGAGACTTCGGTTCTCGTGCTGGCTGCGGGCAGCAGCTTGATTGCCGGTCTTGCACCCGTAGATGAGACCCAGACCTTAATTTCAGGTAAGTCGGTTTCCACGACTTTCACGGCGAACATTATCGCGGGTACAATCGCAGCAGGCGGTAACGTCAGCCTTACCGGTAATCTCTCGGCAGGCGAGCTTCTGGTTGATGGTCAAGTCCAAGCTGGTGGAGCACTAGTTTTAACAGCTTACAAAATCAAGACTGGTACTGACGCGGTATTGAACGCGAGCGGTATCGGAAAGTTCACTTCGACGCAGGGATTGGCGAATTCCGGCGCCATCATACTCGGAAGATATATTGACCTCTATGAGTTAGTAGAGGACGGGGGCTTTGGGGGACTAAACAATTCGGGTGTAATCAGTACTGAACGTACGCGCACATTCACGTTGAGCGGTGATTTCTCTAACAGCGGCGTATTCCTTACCACCAGCGGCAACCTGACGCTGAAGGCACGTAATATTACTAACACGGGGCTGCTACAATCAGCGTCGGCGGTATCGCTGACCACAGTGACCGAGGGGGCCCGCCAAACGCTGAGCGGTTTCATCAGCGCTGAGCGCGTCGTGACGTTAAGCGGCGGGGCGATAAAGACTAGCGCCGACAGCACGCTGGCGGCGGCCTCGCTCAATGTAACCGGAGACAGCTTTGCTTTCTACGGTGCCGGCTCGCTCGATAGCACTGCGCGTAGCGACTGGATTACGACGGGTGCGACCTCAATATATGGATCGCTCTACGCGGCAGGCGAGTTGCGCTTAATCGCGGGTAGCTTTTCGACCGTAGCTGGCAGTCTTCTGGCATCGGGGCAGAAACTTGGGGTGACTGCGGACGGCGCAATTTCAGTGTCGGGCGTGCTGACCGGTGATAAGGTCCAGTTGACGGGCACGACGATTACCACCGCTGGTACGGCGGCAATCTCGGCGACTGATTATGTAATCCTGACCGGGACCAGCGCGGCGTCGCTCAGCGGTGAACTTGTGGCAGGAAATTTACTTAGGGTCGCTGCCAGCAGGTTCGATCTTAAGGGTAACGCATTTTCCAACGCGATCGAGCTGACTGCGACCGCTGGAACGGGTTATACACGCGCGCTGACATCGGCTACCGACAAAATTACAATCTCGACCACCGGAGATATGACCAACATCGGCGAGATGGAGGCAGCAAATAGTATTCGCGTGACCGCTGCGAATTTAACGAATGCCGTCGATTCCAGTATCCAGTCAACAGATCTGCGAGCCACTCTGAGTGGTTATCTTCACAATCAAGGCACGCTTTTTGGCGCACATGAGATTGACATACGCGCGGGCTCATTGAGCAATTATACAGGCGCGACGATTGAAACTGTTTCGCTCGGGAGCAACCTCGATACCTATTTCTCAAATAAGGGCAAGGTGGATACCTATGGGTTCTTCGGGGATATCGGAGGGAGCTTAAACAACCAAGGGCAGTTCCGTGCGCAAACCTACTTCGGCCTCGATGCAGCGAGTTTGTACAACAACACCGACGGCTTGATCGATGTTTTGGGCGGTTATCTTTATGTCAACGTGATCGGCGAGATGGTCAATGATACCGACCGTGTGATCCGCGCCGATAAAATGGACCTGAACGCCGGCACTTTGACCAATAAAGGCACGCTGCGCGGTTCGGAACTAGTCAATCTCGATGTGACTGGGGCGTTCACCAACGCTGAAGGCGCGGCGATTTATGGCGATATCATTTCTGTCTCGGCAACGGGAGCCATTACCAATGCAGGTTCTCTAGGCTACAGCTCCACCAGCAACGCACTTTATTCTGAAGAAATCTATATCGCAGGACAGAGTTGGCTGAGCAATACTGGCGCGATCCGCGGCGCAGAGCTGAAGCTTTCGCTCAACGATAAGATCACCAATGCTACCAGTGCGATTATCGAGGCGCGCGACACAATCGGCCTGCAATCGCGGGCGAGCGATCTGGAGAACCTCGGCATAATCAGAGGCCCCGAGGTCTATATCGATGTCGCTAAGACGCTCTACAACAAGAACCTGATCAACGGCACGGAGCTGCTAACGATCTCGGCCAATGCGCTCTCGAACTATAATCCCGTCACCACAAGCACGGTCACCGCCGTTCTAAAGGGCAACCAAACGACGATAGCAGTCGACACTTGGTTGACCAACTATGGCGAGATTTCGGGCTGGCAAAATCTCAGTTTGCATTCAGGGGGCACGACTACCAACTATGGCGCTATTTATGGGCAGGAAATTTCGATTCTTGCAGATGGCGGCCGGTTCGAGAGCTTCACCAAGCTGACCTCGGGCGGAAAGATAGTAGTTAATGCCAATAATGTCTTACTTCATGGGGGCGCCACGGTCACCGATGCGATTAGCCTTGTCGCGCGGGCGGGCGATGTCAGTGTCGGCGGCACATTGAGCACTAAAGCGCTTTACGTTGAGGCCGCAGACGATGTCTACGCGGCGGCCAAGGTCTTCAAGGGCTCAGTTTCGACGACAGTTATTGCTGATGATATCCTGCGTTATGAGGGATCGACGCCTTGGACTGGCAGCACCACTCTCGCAAGCGGTTATGTATTTGAGCGCACGAATGCCAAGCTAGGTACCTTCGATCCGAATCAGAACGATCTCTATGTCAAGCTGCGTGAGGGTAGTTTAGGCAGCTTCGGTTCGCTCAGCCAAGACATCGACGAGCTAACGACTGTCGGCGATATTGAGATCGGACAGCTCTATTCCGACAGAATTAATTCTTTAGTGGGCATAATCGCTACCTACATTGATACAAGAAGCGGCTGGCACCTCTACGAATCGAGCCCAATTAATGCCACTGGGTCGATTGCACTGATCGCAGATCAGGGTGATATCCTGCTGGCGGGTCAGATCACTGCCGGCAAGGATATTTACGTTCAAGCCGGACAAAATATCGGCTTGAAGAACCTGACGCTGAACGCAGGTTCGTTGGTGCATCTCGAGGCGAGCAGATATCTGAAGAATTATGGCGGGGTGACGCTGAACCCGGGTAATAAGCTCGAGCTGATGCAAACCTATGGCTGGTTCTACACTTCCGATTGGTTTGGCCGCGAAGTGCCGTATAATGTTACGGTTTTTGCGGGTACAATCGCGGTGACTGGTGATCACCGCTTTGCCGCTTACAACGACGCCGGTGCGTTGGCGCTTAAATCGCTGACGCTGAGCGCTTACAACAGCCTGTGGCAGCGTGACCATGTGGTTATTGCCAGCGGTATCACTTACTCTGCCGGCGGTGGTATCCTGATCGAATTCGATCCATTTTCTTGGCGCGCTAATAACGCGAGCCGTCTGAGTAACCTCAGTGGAGACTGGTGGGATCTGGCCACTGCTGGCGCCGATGGGCGTACGTTGCAAAGTGGCGGGGGCGGTATTACGCTATATGCTGCTGCCAACGCCAATAAGTTGCCCGCGAATTTTGATACGGTGATCGCCGGGATCAATCTGATTTCTGGTAAGATCCGTTCGGGCGGCGATCTGGCCATTGTCTCTGAGGGCAGGCTCATCAGCCAGCCGATGTATCTGGTGAATGATGGGAGCGAGCGCCCTGAATATGTTGGGTGGGCTTTTGATAACTCGATCTATCAGGCGCGGATTTCGACAAGCCATGACTGGGGCCGCATTGATCTTGAAGAACTGCGCGCCTACGAGAACCAGCTCTCCGCCGCGGGTAATGTCTCGTTGTCGGCGGGAGGCAATATAGAGCTAATCGGCAGCCAGATCACCTCGAGTAACGGCGATCTAACGGTCCAATCACTGGCGGGCACTGTGATGATGATCGCAGCCCCCGGTGAGTGGGTCTATCATTACGACAAGACCACCACGAAACGTAAATGGTGGGGCAAGAAAACGACTAAGACCTATACTTACGACGCCGACCGTGATGTCTATAAGCGTACGGCATTGAAGGCGCTGAATGGTACGATCTCGATCTCCAGCGCAGCGACATTAGATTCCGAAGATTATACGATCCTATCCGCTGGCACCGAGATGAGCGCGAAATCGGTTACGGTCAGCACCCGTTCAGGGGTCGGCTCGATTTGGCTTGGCACCTATGCTGAAACCAACACCATGAGCGCGAGTACTCGCACACGCAGCTCGTGGCTTGGCATTACCTATCGTAAGAGTAGCTCGACCCATACCGAAACCGGTATTTTGCAAACCGGCAATAACCTGTTGGCAGACGAAATTCTAACACTGTCGTCCAGTCAGAACCTGCGGATTACCGGCGGCACCCTCTCCGGTACCACCGTCCGTTTGAGCGCGGCTAATGACCTCATCATTGAGGCTGCGATCAATTCCACTGCCTCCAGTAGTTTTACCCAGAAGCAGAACCTGATCACGATCACCACGATTCAGGAGGGGTTCGAGCGCGAGACGGCCGAGCTGCCGCAGATCTTTGCGCCGAACATCGAATATGATCTCGGCGGCGAGGTACATATCCAAGGCGCCCGTGGCGCGACGCTGAACGATCAGCTGGTTACCGCTATTGGCACGCATGATTTCTCGGACATTCTGCCCGAGCTCTATACCACGAGCCAGGCAAACGCGGCGGCTGATGCGACCAAGGCGGTTGCGGATCAGTTCACCCGGGCCTTCGTGTTGCCTACCGCAGCCGATGGGGCGCAATTCTCCTATCTCGATACGCTGGTGCGCGATTATGATGCGCAATACGACACGATCTTGCTGCGTGATCACAGCTGGTATGACAAGCAGGTCCAGCTGACTCCCGCCTTCCAGGCACTACTCTCGATCACCGTGACCTATCTGACGGGCGGAGTGGGTGGAAGCCTCGGGCTGCAAGGAGTGTTCGCCTCGGGCTTCAATGCGGCCCTGTCGAGTACTATCACCGGCGTCATCGGCGGGACAATCACTGGCGATATCGACATGGATATGATCCTGCGTGGCGCGATACTTGCGGGTGCGGGTGCGTCGATCAACACCTATCTGACGCAAAAGATCGATCTCGGCGACCTGCTTGGCGCGAGCGATACGAGCCCCTTTGTCAATGATCTGCAAGGTCATTTCTCGCCCGGACAGCTGCTCGACCGGCTTGGCGATCGGATTGTCTCGAACGGAGTGACCAACGTTCTAAACGGGCAGGATTTCTTCGAGGGTCTCGACGATCTTGGCCGAACCTTCTTGGTGACCGAGACGATGGGCGTGCTGCAATTCGGCATCGGTGAGCTTGGTGCGGGGCAGGGCGACTGGGAAGGTTCGCTGCCGCATATGCTTCTGCACGGCGGGTTCGGCTGCGTCGCAATGGAGGTCATGGACGGTAATTGCGCCTCTGGTTTCTTTGCAGGGGCTAGCTCGTCGGTATTGGCTGGGTCAGGGCTGACTGATCAGCAGAAACTTGACTTAGCCCCTGTGGTCGGCGCTTGGGCATCGTTCTTCTGGTCGGATGGCAAAGCGGTTAACGTCAGCTTTGCTTCGACGCTCGCGCAGTCAGCCGTAGTAAATAATTATCTGACGCATAAAGACGTCGAGGAGGCGGAGGCGCTTAATGCGGAATGCCGCGTAAACCAATCCGAGAAGGTCTGCGACCAACGGGTGGTCGATTTTCTTGCGAAGCGAAGCGAGGCGAATGATCGGGCCCTGATCGTTGATTGTAATTACGACCCTGTTTGTATCAAAGGCTTTACATACGACACTGCGAACGACCTAATTACAGGCGCGGAACTCCTGCACGAGGATAGTGACCTGAGTGTTGCTCTGCGAAATCGTATCGTGGCGTCCGGGGCAGCTAACTATGGCGCAAGTGTACTTGAGCTCTTGCCGCTTACCGACGAGGATCGCGCTTATATTGCTTCGCAACCCGCTGAGCTTCAGGTCATTTCTGTGGCCGAGACCCTAAGCGAAGTTACCCCTGAGGAGTTCTGGACACGTGTGCTCGCTGGCGGAGCTGTGGCGCTATCACCGGTTGTGGCAGCGCGTCTGATGGCAGCCTGCACGGCATCACCTGTCTGCAGTGGCCTACTTGGACGCGCAGCGATTTCGGCCGAGCTAGCCACTGGGGTTGCGGATCTTGCGGCCTGCGCCGATGGTGACTTGGTGAGCTGTGCAACCGCAGTTGGTCCTGGTTCGACGCTGAGTGGAGCACTGAGTGAAGCGCGCCTATTCGACAATACCTTTGTTACTGCTGAAGAATATGCGACTTATGTCGCGCGTAAAGAAGCGAAAGGCGAGGTGCCACGTTCTGTGGCTGAGTATATAGCCGCACGTGAGCACTTCGCCGTAATCCAGGCAAATCACAATACCGCTGTCAAAGATCTCGATTCCTATCTGGTGGCTGGTGGCGCAAGGACCGAACGGGAGGTCACGCTTATCGCTCCGGACGGGACGCGCGCGCGCACCGATATTATCGCCTTCGAGCAGAAACCAGGTGCAACCTTCACGGTGCCGAATGGCTATCGAGCCGAAGATATTTACGGCAATGTGCTGACCGAGCCGGTCACCTTTGACGCTAGCGGTGCCTTGACCATCGAAGTAAAGACCGGAGGCGCTGGATTGACGTGTAATCAGGCCTGCGTATACGAGTATCAGGTTACAGGCGGTGAAGTCGTTGCTGCCGGACAATACTCGGGTACCACTGTTCCAAGCAATGTTGTGGTACTGCGCAGGATCAACTGATGGGGGCCACGATGAAATCTCATCTCAAGGCAGAGGTTCAAAGTATCTGTGCTAAATACGCTATAGGGAAAAAAGCGGAGAACTGGCGTTATCTACGCGGTGGTTCGAGCTTTGTGCAGCAGCCTTGCGCTGGTATTAACCTCGTGGTGACACCTAGTTTCACCTATATCGAGCGCGGTCTGATATGTCTTAGCCAGCCAAAGGTTAATCTACACAGTGCGCTTTTCGCCGCAGCGCTGGGACAGGTTTTCGAAAAGCCTTTGGAGGGGCCGATAAATTTTAGCCTAAAAAGCTGGTCGTTTATCGGTCCCGTCGTGGGAGCTAAGTTACGTGAAAGGTACTTTTCATACGGGACGCCAAGTTTCATAGACATAGACTATCCGGAGGTGTCCGCAGAAATGGGATATTTCCAGACCGAGGAGCTTCCGGATTATCTTGATCTGGTGTTAGACGCTGCCCTTACGGTCGTGCGGAACAAGTATGACCTGACAAGTGAGCGGAACTTCCTAGCCTCTCTGCCCACGCGGCTTGAGTTGCATTATCCCTTTGCAAGCCATCGACTTGGCCCGCAGGTGACTTTCGCCGTTCTTGATCTTATGCGCGGTAATCGTAATGCTGTAACCGATTTGCGTGCGGCATGGGATTATCCCATTGCTCCTGCGCATGACCGGTATTTGTGTGAACTCAAGGCCGCAGCGGATCGGATTATTCCGTTAGCCTGACACTACCATCCCTTCACATCCAGCCGGACCTGCATCAGCGGATCGCCGATCTTTACGTGGTTTTCGTCGATCATCGGTACGCCGATTAGCCCACCCAGTGTTATCCGGTCTGAAAACCACGAGATCCCGAGCCCGGCGCCTGCGGCGGTTTCGCGGCTATGCCTCCCGCGGTCCCAAGCGACGCCCATATCGAGGAACAGGTGCGGCTGAAAGCCGCCCGCCAGAGCTGGGATAATCTTTTCCGGCAGAACGCGCGACCAGATCGATTGGTCGAGATAGAGATCATTGCGGATATAGACCCCACTGTCGCCTGCCGCGGCCGTCTCGGAATAACCGCGCACCGTGGAATAGGACCCGAATGCGATCTGCTCAGAGCCATAAAGCGCATCAGCCGAGAGCTGACCACGCAGGTCGTTGACCATCGTACCGAGTGAACCGAGTGCGCCCTGCCGTTGCCAGCCGAAGGACAGTGCGGCAAATTGCGCCTGCGGTGTACCTGCAACGGCGGTTGGATCGTCACTGTTGGCGCCAAAGGCATCTAGGCCAAAGCGCAGTGTCGCATCAAAGGAATTCCGCGCTCCGGCACTAAGGCGCATATGAGTTGCGCCGATCTCGAATGTGCTGAGTACTTGCGGAGTAAGCCTAGCTGCATTCACGAAGCGATCTGCGCGACGCAGGTTCAGCGCGACACGGGCCTCGGTAGTGGTGAACTGGTCACGCTTGAGCATCCGGCGCGCCTCTATTCCGCCCTCAATCGTGGTGCCGAAAAGCTCCGCACTCGGGCTTAGGGGGGTCAGATATTCCGAATACCCTGCGCTCATCCCAAATGTCCAATAGCCCCTAGGTACCGAGCCATAGAGGCTGAGCGCATTGGTATTCTGGCTACCGGTATAGCCAAAGCCCCAATTGTCGTTCCACCCCAGCATATCGTCGAGCTCAAGATCGAGCGAGATCCGATTGCGCCCTGTGCTCTCGCCACCTAAGTCATCAAATCGCAACCAGCCGCGAAAGCGATCAGCCTGTTCGCGCTGCACCACGACAAAAGATCCACCAGGTTCGGCGCCGGGCTGCAACTGTAAAGTCGCTTCCACCGATCGCAGGCGGTTCATTTGGTCAAGGCCTTGCTCGAAATCCCGTAATTGGAACAGGCCTCCCCGTGCTTTTGGGAAGGCACTGCCCAGGAGCCGCTCGGCCCGCGGCCCGGTGACCTGCGCGCCGCTCTGGACGAGGAATATGTCCTCAACACGGCCCTCGAGCACGCTTAATATTAGCGACCCGCCGCCGAGGTTCTGCGCCGGAATATAGCTCCGTGAGGTGATATACCCACGATCGGCGTAGAGCGCGTTCAACCCTCGGATCAGCGCCTGAATGTCCGCACCCTCGAGGCAGCGTCCCGCATAGGGGGCGGTCATGGCCTCAATTTGTGCGGGCGGAAAAAGAGTGACACCCTCAATAGTAATCGTGTCGACTGAAAAGCAGGGGCCGCCACGTGCTTGTGCCGGACCTGGATCTGGAGTTGCGCCGCGCTCGACCATCGTACCAAGCGCATTGGTTCGCTCTTCGAGCGCGCGTTGGCGATGGTCCTCGAGCAGTGGATCGGCCTGCTGGCCGGTAGCGACCCCAGCCCATAGAAGTACCGCGAGGGCGAAAAATGCAGTTTTAGTCATTGATCAACGGCAACTTGCGGAGCAGACCGACCCTGTGATTAAGCGCTTGCGAGGTAATACCCGGTGCGCGCACCAGATCTTTTCCAGCGTCGAGAACGATCTCACCGCCAGCCGCGATCTCGCCGCCGTCGATGCGCAGAGGGGTGGAACTCGCAATGTGCAATTGTCCAGTTTCTGCGATCAGTGTGCCGAACTGGTCACGCAAAAAGATCCATGCAGCTTTTGAGCGCCAGAAATTATAAAGTCCTGCCGGCCGTGATACCAAAACTGGTACATCAAGACTGGTGGTTTCGGCTTCGACGGCGCTAATCGTCAGTCCGCCGATTGCCTGCACTTGACCGCCGAGGTTAGCAAAGCGATCGGTTGCCGCGATAGAGACGTCGCCCGAGGCTGCTATCCGTCCACCTAGAACCGAAACCTCCCCCTCAGTCTCATAGCTACAAATAATAGCGCAGCTCTCGCGTAGCGCTAAACGTCCAGAAGGTGCTCCACGGGTCTCGATATTAGTCGCGGTAATGTGCAGGTCGCCGCCATTCGCCGCGATCTCGCCACCCTGATTGAGCAGGTTGTCTGCAGTGATTGTCAGCCCATTACCTGCTAGAAGCACCGGGCTACGATCTGCGTCCAGCAGGGGACCGAAATCATAAACCTGCGTCTCGATACGCTCTCGCATGAGCCACAGCGTATACCATAGGCGTTTGCCGCGTCTCGTTTCGCTGCTAATTTCTGGGGTGATGTCAGTGGTGCTGATCCGATTGTTTAGATCGCCGCCAAAAGTTAGTCGTAGATCACCATTTGCAATAATCCGACCTTGCAGATTCCCCAGATCGCCGCCTGCATTGATTTGTAGGTCCCCCCCGGGGGCGAAGAGCACACCAAGCGCATTCTCGGTACTAGTCAAATTGACGTCGCCTGCTATCGAAAAAGTCGCAGCCCCTGCCGCCGCGACGCCTGCGCTATTGCTTAGCCCATCGTTGGCGAGCGCGCCTTGCAGCAGCACACCCGAGACTGTCAGGTCACCCTCGGTTGTGGTTCCTGAAGTGCTCAGTACTAGGCTTCCGCCCTGTGCGGCCCAGACGTGTTGTTCTTCCGATGCGGCTAGATCAACCCGATCCGCATCAATCAGTAAATGACCAGCCGCGGTAACCTCACTGTCACGCGCCACGAGCGCGTCTCCCGACGACAGGGAAACGGACCCAGTCGTCGCCTGCAACATACTGTTTGTGAGGTTTAGGGCGTTGTCGCTGGCCAGAGCAAGGACCCCCGCAGTGGTAATGGTGCTGTCGCGTATATCGAGTGTTTCGGCGGCGAACGACAGGCCATCGGCGGCGGTCAGCGTGGCGCCCTCGGCCTCTACGCGGCCATCGGTACGCAGCACAAAATCCTGTGCATCGGCGTAACCCGCGCCAGCCATCCGCACTCCGGCGCCCGCACCATTTACCAAAATTTCAATTCGATTAGAGCGAAGAACTCCCGGCGCCAGCAAATCAACCAGAACCGCACCATTTTCGGCGCTGTCCGAAGAGACCGTAGTTGCCCATCTGGCTGCCGCATTGCCCGGCAGTACGCCGCTGTCAAAGGTTGTCACACCGTTGCCCGCGCGTAGCTTGATCGCAGCGTCCTCAGCATTAGCGGCGTTGGTGATCGGCCCCTCGATGCGTAGGTCATGTGCAATGAGCTCGAGCGCATCCATCTGTCCTGATAGCCCTCCACCGAGGACATGGATCCGACCGTTGGCAACAGTGGTCGTTACATCCTCGCGCGTTATCATAGGGGCAACTTGTGTCGTGGTACTACCAATCGCACCTGTGGTCAGCGCGACCCGCCCAGTATTAATAAAGCGCCCGCCGTCGATGGTAATACCATTGGGGTTCGCGACGATGATATGGGCGCGTTGGCCGAGTACCTCGAGCGGCCCTTCTATCTTTGTCTCAGTCGGGCCTGTCACTTCGTTGACAATGGTCCGTGCGGCGGTGGTGCGGTTGTCGAGCTGCACACCGGGTTTGGCCACGTTAAACGCATCATAACGGTTTAGACTGACGCCATTGCTGGTTGCGGGCGCTAATGCCACACCGACCGAACCATCAGCGCCCAGCGTCACTACTGTATCAGTCGAACCGTCTGGCACCACCTGGGCGCCAGACTCACCGATACTCAAGGCAAGTGCGGAAATTACGGCAAGACCGCGAATACCCCGCATGATTAGTTCTCGGTGGGGTCAGCGTCGGCCTTGGCCTGCGCGGCCTCAATCCAGGCACGCGCCGCCTTCTGGCCTTCGGTGACTTGTTCGGGGGTGAGTTCTTTCTCGATTGCGTCGCGCAGGGCGGGAGCCTCAGGATGCTGCCGCGCGGCGGCGATATTGGCATAGGTATAGGCCTTGACCTTGTCAGTTTCGGTACCCACACCTTCGTTCAGCGCGACTGCCACCTCATAGAGCCCCATCGCATTGCCTTGCTCAGCGGTTTTTGAGAAGAGCGAGAAGGCTCGTGCCGGATCGGCCGTGACGAATTCTCCTGACTTGAGGTTCAGCGCCAAAAGGTTTGTCGCCGCGATATGGCCTTTGTCGGCGGCCTGCTCCCAAAGCGTCAGTGCGCGCGTTGGGTCCTTATCGATGCCGCGGCCCTCCATCAACACTACACCGCAATTAAATTCGCCATTTTCTTCGCCTGCCGCGGCGGCGTCACAGACGAGTTTGGCACCGGTATTATAGTCGCGGATAACGCCTTGTCCGTCGAGGTACATCAGCCCTAGTCGGTTCTGCGCCAATGCCGAGTTTTTATCGGCTGCAGCCTGAAACAGTTGTGCTGCGCGGCCTACATCGGGGGCAGTTCCCAAACCCATCTCGAACATCCGCCCCAGATAGAACGCTCCGTCAGCATCACCAGATTCGAAGCTGTCTTGAAACTCGCGCGCGGCGGTCTCTGGATCATTAGCTTGGAGAGCATCTACCCCAGTCTTGATATCGGCATTGGCGGGTAATGCGAGGGTTTGAAGCGAAAAACAAAGGGTGGAGATGACAATCCAGTCGCGCATGGGAAATCCTTGGCAAAAACATGCGCTTATCTCCTAACCGGTTTTTTGATTTTTTCAAGTGATCTGTCTCCCATGAGTTCTCTTAATCTGCGCAGTGCGTTTTTCGTGCGCGGCGCTAGTATAAGTATCCGGGCA
>NZ_CP149929.1 GCF_037949285.1 Thioclava sp. GXIMD4216 | reverse complement strand
TACAGTTAATTGATAGGCACCAGAGGCGATAGTCAGGTCCTTGATAGGCACATCGACCGTCGCTGTCCAAGTGATATTTGTCGGCAATTCGACCCATTGTGCAGATACCTGCCAGATCCCATCATGCTTGGCATCCACCGGGACGCCCAGGACACTTACGCCTGCGCCGCGCGGTGGCCCCGTCTCTGCTTCGCTTGCTGCGAGAAACGGATTGACGGGTGCCAAAGGCTGTTCAATGGCAAAATGTGTCACCACCGCAGGAGAGGTGCTCTCACTTCCAAAACGTAGCGACATGGATTCTAGTTTATTCGCCGAGGCGCTCCAAAACAGGAAACCGGCACTCCCACCCGCGAGGCCAAGGCACGTTATGACGATATATCTTCGTTTCATTTCATAGTCCTTCCGGATGCGGTCCGGAACGGGGGGGCCTCTCTTAAAGACCGAAGGTCTGAATGTGAAAGCGCGAACGCTTTTTGACTAAGCGCAAGTGATGCCTGACGCAAGCCGTGCAGGCCACGAACGCGCCACGGATGTCCTTGCCTGTTGCCTGCCCCGTTATGGCTTTCTGATTGCCGTCAAAGGCCCCTTATGGGACCGTCACCCGTTATGGTGCATCAAGCGGCGTCAGCGTGGAAATTTACGTTGTGAAGGACTGAATATGCGGAGCTTGGCGCTGCGATGCGCCTTGCCCTTCGCCGCTGCACCTGAAGCAAACGGTCCAGCACATCGCGCTTGGCGGGAGGGGTCGGAACGCATATGCGGGATTGCGCAGGGGCGAGTATGGCGCGCGACCTGCGGCGACGGGCGGGGAGACCCCGCCCGTGCCTGTGTCGCGATGCGCCTTATTGCGGGTCTGGCTGGGTCTGGCGCGCCGCATAGGAGGCCGTGCCGAAGAGATCGGCACCGGCCCAGTCGCGCAGGGTCACGCTTTGGGTCGCGGGGCCTTTGGACCAGCTTTCGGCCTTGGCCAGATCGCCCTTGCCATCCCATTGCGCGATGAACGGATAGGGATAGACCGGTCGGCTCATCGGGGTGACCTGTGCGGACCCTTCGGCGCGCGGGCCATGCCCGCCCTTGCGCGGGCCCTCGGGGCGGGGCCCTGTCCGGCCCTGACGCCCACCATCCGGCCCGTTTTGGGCGCGCGGGCCATCGGCCGCCCCCTCGGGCAGGGCAGCGCCTGCGGCCTGCGCGCGGTCCGGGGCGAAATCGGGCGCGCCGAAGCGGCTGGGCTGTGCGGCGGTGGTGGTCAGAATGGCGTCGGGGGCTTGCCCCTGTTCGACCCATGCCATCATCGCCGAGAGCAGATCCAGATTGGAGGGGCCTTCCCCATTGCCGCAATGCGCCACCCCCGGCAGCAGGTAGAGACGTTCGAACCCGTCCACCCTCTGCGGCCCCATCTGGCGGATCATCGCCTCGTGCAGGGCGACGGTATTGGCGGGCGCGATATGCGGATCGGCCAGCCCGTGCCACAGGATCAGCTTGCCCCCCGCCCGCGCGAAGCCCGACATGTCGGGATCGGTCGCATCAAAGAGCGGGTGCCGCGCGCGCAGCGCCTCCAGCGTGGCGCGGGTGAAGGCGAAGCTGGCCAGATCGGCCTCGGGGCGGGCGGGGTCGAAGGCCAGATAGCGGATCGCGGGCAGCGCGGCATTGGTGCTCATCAGCCCGTCCTGCGGCTGATCGGCGACATAGACGCCCGCCCAGTTCAGCTCCGAGCCGTAAAGCGGCTGGCCCGCCGTCAGCGGCTGGTGGGTTTCGGGGTCCGTCGGGCCTTGGTAGAACCGGCGCGCGACCTCGGCCTCGGCGGCGGTCAGGCAGGCCGAGTGGTCGCTCTGGCCTGCGGGGCAGATCAGGCTGGCAGGGTCGAAATGGCACGCGGCGGGGGTGGAGATCAGCCCGTCTTCGGCGCCGTCAAGCGCATCACAGGCCGCAAGCACCGCCTTGTGCAGCAGCGGCAAGCGGTCCGAAAGCAGCGTCACCGTGCCGTCGGCGCCGGTGTTCGAGACCGCCTGCCAGCCGTGATAGAGCGTGTTCTGCACCGTAAACAGCATGGCCGGTGCACCGGCGATGATCCCGTCGAAATCCTCGGGGTAGCGCTGCGCCTCCATCAACGCCTCGCGCCCGCCATCCGAGCAGCCGTTGAAATAGGCATAGCGCGCGGGCTGGCCGTAGAAGGCGGTGATCAGTGCCTTGGCGGCCTTGGCGGTCAGATGCTGGGCGCGATAGGCGAAATCGCGGCGCTTTTGCGCATCGAGCCCCCATGCGCCGCTGTCATCGCCCGCATGGCCCATATCGGTGGCCGCCATGACAAAGCCGCCATCGGTCAGCAGGGCGCAGCCGTTCGAGGCGCCCGAGCGCAGGCTGATCCGCCCGCAAAGCCCGCCGCAGCCGACCTGCAGATAGCGCTGCGCCCATGTCCGTGTGGGCAGCAGCACCTCGAGCGTGATCGCAGGGGCCAGCGTGGCGGTGACGCGGCAGACCGCGATTCCGTCCGAGAGGGTCTCTTCGGTGGCGGTGACCGCGCTTCCGGCCCCCGCGATGGCGGCAAGATCGGTGTCGGCAAGGGCCGCGCAGCTGCGGATCGGGGGCACAGGGGCCAGCTGGCTTTGGGCTGCGGCAGGGCGCGGCACCAGCAGCGTCAGCGCCCAGAGCACAAGCAGGCTGGCCTGAACGATATATCGGGTGGGAGGGGGCATGGGTCGGGTTTCTCATAGGACAGGAAAGGTGGGGTGAGCGGGTGGAAAACGGGGCGCGCGGCTACCAGATCTGCCGCGCGGCCTGTTGCAGGATCTGGGCAGGTGACAGGCCGAATTCGCGTTTGAGCGCGCTGCCGAAGCTGGTGCGGGACTGATAGCCCGCCGCACTCGCCGCCTGCATCACCGGCATGCCGCGTGACAGGGCGTGAAAGCCGATCAGAAGCCGCTCGCGGCGCAGCACCGCCCCCAGGCCGCGCCCCGTATCCTGCTGCACCTGCCGTTCCAGCGTGCGCAGGCCGATGCCGCAGGCTTTCGCAAGGGCGGGGGCGGTGCGGGTCCGCGCGGGGGCCTTGCGCATTTCGCGGCGCAGGCGGTCCAGCAGCGGGTGGGCGGGCACCAGTGGGTCGGGCACCAGCAGGTCGGGCACCAGTAGGTCGGGCGGGGGGATCGGGCCGGATGTTCCGGTCGGGCCGGTGAGGGGGGGTGCCTCGCCCGCCGCGCTCCGCGCCGAGGCCGCCAGCACCCTGTCAAGCAGCGTCAGACCAAGGCTCATGCGCTGCATCGGGCTGGGCGCGCTGCGGATGGCCTGCGCCAGATCGCAGCTTTGCGGCGCGGGCACGAAGGGCTGCACCCACAGGTCGGCGCGCTTTGCTCCGGCAGGGGGCGGGCTGTGTTCCGCGGGGTCAGGGCTGGCGCTGGGGGGGGCGGGGGCAAGCCCGTCCACCCATTCCGTGCTGACCGCGATCGAGATCTTGGTCAGCGGGGCGCCGTGGTTTTCCTCGAACTGGTGCTCGAGCGGGCGGTTGATGCGCAGCAAAAGCCCCGCAGGCCCTTGTGCGGCATCCAGCACGCAGCGCTGCGTGGCCAGACGGAAGCGCTGGTAGCCCGAAAGCAGAATGAAGACCATCACCTTCGGCTCCAGCATCGACACGCCCGTCTCCAGCACCGCCGCGCGGGGCTCGTCCAGCACGCCCACCCGAAAATTGCCAGGATAGCGGTGAATACTCATGATGCGTCCGGTTGCCCTTTTGAATCGTCCCGTTGGGTGTCTTCCGTCGGCCGCGCCTGTCCGATTGTCGGAAAAACGCAGGGCTTTGTCGGAAAACCGCCCGTGCCGCGCATGGTGCGGGGTCCGGCCTCGCTATAATAACCGAGTGAAAACATCAAGTATTCATCCGCGCCGGAGCCGCCATGTCCCGACCCTGTGTCCCGCCCCCTGTCCGTTCCGCCCTCTGGGGCCGTCTGGCGCTTGTCGCGCCGCTGCTTTGCGCGGCACCCGCGCTGGCCGAGGAGGCCGTCGTCGCCCTTGAGGAAGTGGTCGTGCGGGGCGAGGATCTGGCCCATGAGACCCGTGGCTATATTGCCGCAGGCAGCCTGAGCGCCAGCAAAACCGCCACCGCCCTGTCGCTGACGCCGCAGGTGGTGTCGGTGGTCACGGCGCAACAGATCGCCGATCAAGGCGCGCAATCGGTGGCCCAGTCCCTGCGCTATGCGCCGGGCATCCTGACCGAATATCGCGGCACCTCCAACCTGACCGACGAGACCTTCGTGCGCGGCTATTCCTATGTGCCGCGCTTTCTGGACGGGCTGGCCTTCGGGGGCAGCAGTTTCGGGCAGATCGACCCGTGGCTTCTGGAGCGGGTCGAATTGCTCAAGGGGCCGTCCTCGGCGCTTTACGGGCAGAGCAATCCGGGCGGGCTGATCGCCATGACCTCGAAACGCGCCGACGGGGCGCATCACGGGGTGGTGGAGGCCCGCACCGGCAGCGGTGCGCATGCGGGGCTGGCCTTCGACCGTGGCGGGGCGCTGTCGCAGACGCTGTCATGGCGCGTGGTCGGCACGGGGCACCGGACGCAGACGCAGGAAGAGGATGGCGAGACACAGCGCTATGCGCTCGCGCCGTCGCTGCGCTGGCACCCGCGCGAAGGTCTGACGCTGGATCTGGCGGGGCTGGTGCAGAACGAACCCGATGCGGGGCTGCGCAATTTCCGCGAGGCGGCGGGGTCGCTCTTTCCCACGGCGACCGGCGCGCTGATCCCTTGGGCGTTCAACGTGTCGGACCCGGCATGGGACAGCTCGACCCGCACCACAAAGGCGCTTTCGGCCAGCCTGACGCAGGCCCTGGGGCCGCAGACCACGCTGCGCGCCACTGCGCGGCTGTCGCGCATCCGGACGGGGTTCCGCAGCCTTGTCTGGGGCAGTCTGGCCGAGGATGGCAGGACGATCTCGCGCACGGCCTCGGGGGGCACCGAGGATCTGGATCAGGCGCTGGTCGATCTGTCGGTCGCGCATCTGGCGTATCCGGGCGGGGCCGAACACCGGCTTCTGGCGGGGCTGGACTATCGGCGCAGCACCCGTGATTACCAGTGGGGCTTCGATTATGACGCCCCCCCGATCGACTGGACGGCCCCAGTTTACGGCTATGGCAGCTTCGATCTGAACAGCCGTGTCTCCGACACCACCACCCGCGCCACGCAGGCCGGTCTGTATGTGCAGGACCAGATCGCGTTCGGGCGCTGGCAGGTGACGGGCGGGCTGCGCTTTGACGATTTCTCCTCCAAGATCACCGATCACGAGGCCGCCAGCCGCAGCCGCTTTTCCGATCAGGCGCTGACCGGCCGTGCGGCGGTGCTGTATGCGTTCGACAATGGCCTGAGCCCCTATCTCAGCTATGCCACCAGCTTCGAGCCGGTGACAGAGGCCTCGGGCAGCGGCACGCCCTTCGACCCGACACAGGCCCGCCAATACGAGTTGGGCGTGAAATGGGCCACGCCGGACGGGCGCTATGTCGCGCAGGCGGCCTATTACGACCTGCGCCAGACCGGCGTGATCACCTATGACAGCGCCACCTACACGCCGCGCCAGATCGGGCGAATCGACAGCCGCGGGCTGGAAATCGAGGCGCAGGCCGAGATTGACGCGCATTGGAGCCTGCTGGGCTCGGCCTCGTGGATCGAGGCGGAGGTGGCGGATTCGGCCCGCAGCAGCGAAATCGGCAAGACGCCGGCACGGATGCCGGAACGGACCGCGGGCCTGTGGGGCAAATACCGCGCGCAGGCCGGATATGATATCGCGCTGGGGATGCGCTATATCGGGCGCTCGCAGGGCGATAGCGGCAATACATTCGAGGTGCCTGCGGTCACGCTTTATGATCTGGCGCTGGGATACGAGTTCGGGCCGGTGCTGTCGGCGCAGGATGCGATGCGGCTGCAACTGAATGTGCAGAACCTTGCCGATAAGGCCTATGTGGCCTCCTGTGCCAGCGCCTATGCCTGTTTCGTGGGCAACGAGCGCACCTGGACGGCCAGCCTGCGCTACACGTTCTAAGGGGGGCGCAGGATGCAAAGAGGGATGATAGCGGCGCTTCGGGGCATGGTGATGGCGATGGCGATATGGGGCGGGGCGGGGCCGCGCGCGATGGCACAGGATCACGGCACGCGGGGCACGCCCCTGCCGCAGGGCGAGACGGTGACGGCCACGCTGGAGGCCGTGCCTGCGCACTATGTGCTGGCGGCCCCTGCGGGCAGCTATGTCGAGGGGATCTTCGCGCCCGAGACCGCCGCGCAGGAGCTGGTCTTGAGGCTCCGGCAGGGAGGGCAGCCTGTGCGCCAGCTTGTGGCGGCGGTCTCGGGGCAGCAGCGCTTCCGGTTCCTGCAGCCCGAGGCGGGGGATCTTCAGGTCAGCGGGGCGCAGGGCGGGGCCTATTCGCTGACGCTCACCCGGATCGTGCCGCCCGCGCAACAGCACCCGCCCGCGCCGGAATGGCCGAGCCCGATCATGGGCCCGATCATGAGCCCGATTATGGGGCAGATCGCCAGCCAAAGCGGCGCGCTGGAGCGGCTGTGGCCGCAGATCGTGGCGCGGGGCACGCCTTTGGTCGAAGAGACCGGGGCGGGGCTGGTGGTGACCTTCCTCTATCGCGGGGCGCAGCGCAATGTGCGGCTGCTGGGCGGGCCGAGCAATGATCACGACTGGCTGGAGCGGCTTGGCGGGACCGATCTGTTCTACAAAAGCTACCGCGTGGCGCGCGATACGCGGCTGAGCTATCAGCTGGCGGTGGATGTGCCCGATATTCCCGGTCCCGCGCAGGCCCGCCGCGCGGCGCTTCTGGCGGTCGCGCAGGCCGATCCGCTCAATCCGCACCGGCTGGCACCGGCCGCCGATGCCTATATGGCGTACTCGGTGTTTGACGGGCCGGAGGCCCCCGCGCAGGCGGGCTTTCCGGCGCAGGCTCTGGCGCTTGAGTGGCAGGTCTTCGGCTCCGGACATCTGGGCAACCGCCGCGCGATCGCGCTCTATACCACGCCGGATTTCACGCCGCAGGACCCGCGCGCGGTGCTGGCCGTGGTGCTTGACGGGACAGAGGCCGCCAAGGGGATGCATCTGCCCGATGCGCTGCGCCAGCTTGCCGCCGCGCACCGCCTGCCGCCGATGGCGGTGGTCTTCGTGGACCCGATCGACGCCGCCCGTCGCGCGGCGGAGATGCCGCAGGATCCGGCCTTCGCCGCGATGCTGGCCGACGAGCTGGTGCCCCGTATCGCCGCGCAGATCGGGCTGCGGCCCGATCCGGCGCGCACGGTGCTGGTGGGCGAGAGCTTCGGTGGCCTCGCGGCGCTGCGGGTGGCGCTGGAGCGCCCCGACCGCTTCGGGGCGGTGATCGCGCTGTCGGGGTCGTATTGGTGGGCGCCCGAGCCGCGCGGACGGGCGGCGTCGTCATGGATCACCCAGCGCCTTCTACAGGCCCCGCAGATGCCACGGGTCTTTCTGGGCGCGGGGCTGTTTGAAACCGCGCGCGGCGGCGATGCGCTGGCCGGAGATATCTGGGAAAGCAACCGTCAGGTGGCCAGCGTGCTGGCGGCGCGTGGGGGCGAGGTGCTGTGGTCGCCGTGGTCGGGCGGGCATGACCGCTATGTCTGGCGCGGCAAGATCACCGAAGGGCTGATCGCGCTGTTCGGCCTGACAGGCTAGGGCGGCTTATGGCCTAGGGGCTGTGGCGATAAGCGGGCGCTGTGGAAAGTGATTTTGTCGGGTTTAAATGCCCGACAAAACGTATCAACTATTTGGTTTTGTTGACTTTTATTTTTGTCTTCCCTAGGGTCTGCCCATGACGGGTGCAGCACAAACTCTGCCCCATGAGCACAAAGGGAACACATCATGAGCAAGTCCTGCGCCGATTGCGCCTTCTTCGAAGATCACAAAACCAATGCGGCGGCCGCCACCAGCGAGGATGCGGGCCTGTGCCGTTTCAACCCGCCGGTCTCGCAGCCCGCAGCCTCGGCGCATGGTCTGTGGCCGGTGGTGAAAACCGATGACTGGTGCGGCCATTTCGAAGCCGAATAAGGCAGGGCCGACCAAGGGCGGGGGGCCGGTCCTTGGCCCGCAGCCTATTGCGGGGGCCATCCATGACAAAGAGGGCAGCCTGTTCGGGCTGCCCTCTTCTTTGGAGACAATGAAATCGGCTTTTCGCTTTTCTGACTGTTTTTGTCAAGATAAGTCCCGCCGAAATGTTCCTCCTCCGGAAGGGGCTGGGGAAGGCGCTGGGGAAGGCCCCGGAACGGGCGGTCAGGCAGGCATGGGCCAGAGATGGATGGGGCCGATCTCCTCGGGGCGGGCGCAGCCCATCAGCCCCATCGTGACGGCAAATTCATCCTTCAGGCGGCGCAGCGCCCTGGCCACGCCCATCGCGCCCTCCAGCGCCAGCGCATAGAAGAAAGGCCGCCCCACCAGCACCGCATCCGCCCCCAGCGCGCGCGCGCGAAAGACATCCTCGCCCGTGCGGATGCCGCCATCCACCAGCACAGGGGCCTGCCCCAGTGCCGCGCGGATCGCGGGCAGCGCGGTGGCGGTGGCGGGCAGCCCCTCCAGCACGCGCCCGCCATGATTGGACACGATCACCCCCGCACAGCCGCAGGCCATCGCCTGCCGCGCGGCCTCGGGGGTCAGCACCCCCTTGGCCAGAACCGGCACCGTCGAGCGCGCGCAAAGCTGTGCCAGCCCCTCCCAGCCGGAGGACTGCGCGAGAATGGCGGCAACTGTCGGGGCGGGCGGGGGCTGTGGGACGGGCGGGGGCAGCGCGTCCAGCATCACCGGTCGCAGATCCTCGGGCAGGCGGAAGCCCGCCGCGATTTCGCGGTTGCGGATCCCGTTGAGCGGCGCATCCATCGTGACCACCAGCGCCGTGGCACCGGCGTTGAGCGCGCGCAGGGCCAGCTGCTGCGTGGCCTCGGGATCGGGCTGGAGATAGATCTGGAACCAGAACGGCGCGGGGGCGATCTCCTCGGCGGGTTGCGTGCTCTGGCATGACAGCACAAACCCCGCCCCCTGCGCCGCCGCCGCGCGCGCCATACCGGCTTCGCCATCGGGATGGGCAAGGCGCTGATAGGCCATCGGGGCGATGAGCACCGGCATCTCAAGCGGCGTGCCCAGCAGCGACAGCCCGCAGTGCAGCGCCGGAATCTGCCGCCCGATCTGTGGCCGCAGAAGAGACGCGCCCCATGCCGCGCGGTTGCGGGCAATGGCCGCCCCGTCTCCGGCCCCGCCCGAGATATAGGCATAGGCGGGCGCGGACAGGACCGGTCGGGCCAGATCTTCCAGTTCATGCAGCGCGGACATGGCGACCCCTTGGATGGCTGGGAATGGGACGGGGCCGTTATAGGGGCCTGCGGGCAGGGCGGAAAGCCCCTGCCCGCATGGCTGCGCCCCCCCCTTCGGGGAGGGCACCTGTGGGTCAGTTGGTGTTTGCCTGACGCGCGACAACCGGCTGTTTGGTGCGGCGCAGCGCGGCCATGAAGGTGTCATCAAGGTTGAGATGGGCGCGCACCAGCGCCTCGGGGGTCAGGGCAAGCCATTGATTGAGCGAGATATCGGCGTAATGGTCGCTTTTGAACATTTCAAGGAAGCGCAGCGGCGTATCGCCGGTATTCTCGATATAATGCCCCATCGCGAAGGGGATATAGCCGACATCGCCTGCATGGATGTCGAAGGTGCGCGCATTGCCATTGGCCCCGAACACGCCCATCCGGCCGGTGCCTTCCAGATAATACTGCCATTCGTCATTATTGGGATGCCAGTGCAATTCGCGCAGCGCCCCCGGTTCCAGCTCGACCAGAGCGGCGGCGATGCTTTTGGAGACCTTGAAATTGCTGGAATCGGCAATGCGCACCGTGCCACCGGGCGAGGTGATCGGCTCTTGCGCCAGCAGTTTGTGGCTGAACGGGTTGGGCACGGTGCTGGCGCCTTTCGGGCGCACGCTGTCCAGCGCGTCGGGCACGGTCGAGGCAAAGATATATTCGTCGGAAGGGGCGGGCAGCGTGTTGAAGGTGCTGGCTGCAACGGCGAAGTTCTTGGCCAGAATATCCTTGGGAATATGCTGCATCCAGTCGCTCAGCAGGAAGGTGCTGTTTTCGTCGAAATCGCCATCATCGAAGGCCAGCAGGAATTCGCAGCCATCCGGCCCCAGCCCCTGGATCGAATGCGGAATGCCGGGCGGGAAATACCACAGATCGCCTTCGCTGACATCATCGATGAAATAGCGCCCCTCGGCATCGATTGCGGTGATGCGGGCCTTGCCGAAGGTCATATAGGCCCATTCGGCTTCCTTGTGCCAGTGCAGTTCGCGGATGCCGCCCGCCTGAAGCCGCATATCGACACCGGCGATGGTGGTGGCCACCGGCAGTTCGCGCTCGGTCACCTGATTGGTCCAGCCGCCGCTGCCATAGCGCACATGGGCATCGCCAAAGGGGAAGCGCAGATTGGGCAGGGTGCCGTTATCGGTTTTCGGCGGGTTCATCAGCTGCGGGTTGTCGTTGTTGATGACCGGATTGCGCGGGCCGGGATCGTCCCGTCCGGCATTGGGCACCGTATCGGCCAGAGCGCCCGAGGCGACAGCAACGGTTGTAAACATGCCGGTGGCCACAAAGGCCCTGCGGGTAACATCGTTCATCCTATTCCTCCATCTGGAAATCTGCCGGATGCCCCGCTGCGGGCGAAGGCAGGCCGACGGGCAAGTGGTGACCCAGACCGAGTTTATAAGCAAGCTTATGAGTGAGGCATTTGTTGTTCAAAGAGTGAAAGTGAAGTCGCGTGAGCTGCGCGCGATCAGTTCAACCTTTGCGGGTAACGCGGGCGTGACGCGGGTGTGACGGGGCCGCTGTCCCCGCGCCTTACGCGATGGTGCAAGACGCGCAGACCTTCAGGGTCGGGCAAGGGCGCGCTGCCCGATATCAGACAAGAGCTGGTGCCGGATGATCCATGCCTTTGACCCGCCGCCCGTGCGGCCCCGTGCTGCCTGTGGCCGCCCGTGCCAGCCCCGCTTTCGCGCGAGATCTGCCGATAATCGGCGCTTTAAACTACGAATGGCTGCTGGATCTGGTGGCCGGTGCCGATCGGCGCGGCGCTATGATTTCCGGCGTGCGGGCGGGGCGTGAGACCCCTGCCGGTGGGGCGGGCCGAATACGCCCTTGCGAAGAAGGTGGGGCGACTGCGCCGGCGGGGGGCTTGCCCCTGCCGGACAGCCCGCAGCCCCGCCCGGAACGGAGCGGGCAGGGCCTGCGGATCAGTGGCCGAACGTGTCGGCATCCGTCAGGCTGCCATCCTCGCGGCCCAGCCCGTTCAGCACGGCAAATTCCGACTCGGTCAGGGTGAAGCCGAAAATGTCGAGATTTTCCGCCTGACGACGGGCATCTGCCGATTTCGGCGTGGTGACAAAGCCGCTCTGGATATGCCAGCGCAGCACGACCTGCCCCGTGCTCACGCCATGCGCGCGGGCGATCGCCACGATGGCGGGGTCGTCCAGCAGCGCGCCCGCACGGCCCAGCGGGCTCCAGCTTTCGGTGGCGATGCCTTTGGCCTCGTGCAGTTTCACCAGATCCTCGCGGCGGTGATAGGGGTCCTGCTCGATCTGGTTGAGCACCGGCATCATGCCTGCGTCAAACAGCTTCTGCAGATGGGCGGGTTTGA
Source organism: Thioclava sp. GXIMD4216 (assembly GCF_037949285.1). Classification (NCBI taxonomy): domain Bacteria; kingdom Pseudomonadati; phylum Pseudomonadota; class Alphaproteobacteria; order Rhodobacterales; family Paracoccaceae; genus Thioclava; species Thioclava sp. GXIMD4216. Next base: position 102,103 of record NZ_CP149929.1, on the reverse strand, counting down.
AATTCGACACGCCCGCCGCGCGGATCTTGCCCGCCTCGACCATCTCCAGAAGCCCCTCGAAGGCCTCCACATAGCGGTCCTGATCGGGGTTGGGCCAATGGATCAGCATCAGGTCGATATAGTCGAGCCCCAGCGTTTTCAGCGCGCGGTCGGTGGCCTCGCGCACGCCCTCGCGGCTGTGCCATTTGCGGTTGAATTTGGTGGTGACGAACAGCTCTTCGCGCGCCACACCCGAGGCCCTGAGCCCTTCGCCCACGCCCGCCTCATTGCCGTAATTCTCGGCGGTATCGACCAGCCGGTAGCCCGTTTCGATGGCCTGGGCGACGGCACGCGCGCTTTCACGGTCATCCATCGGCCAGGTGCCCAGCCCGAGACGCGGCATCTCGACGCCATTGGACAGCCGCAGGGTCGGGGCGGGGGGGATCACTGTCTTGCTCATGGAAAACTCCTTTCAAGGATCGTTACCGATCCGCAATGGAGGGGAATCTAGGAGAGTTTCCCCGATGATCCAAGGCCGCAGCGGGGGGGCTCGCGTAATTGCGAGGCGGTGACGTTCCGGCAGGCCGAGGCCGGATGTGCGGTTTTGCAGGGGCCGCAAGGCACTGGAAATATGCGATATTCTTGGGGTCTTCTGGCGCGGTTCGGGCGGGATTGTGACCACAAGCACATTACTCTGCGCGCGGGCGCGGCCCTCGCGGTCTTTGGGGGGCGATAGGGTGTTTGGCAACGGCTCTGCGGCCGTCTGGCACAGGCAGGCCCTTGCGCGATTTGCGGGGTTTTGCGGCATCATGCCTGCAAAAGCGGCATTTGCGGCGGTTCTGCGGCTCTGTCGCTACCCCACGCGATCGTGAACACAGGTAGTAACCGGATGCTACCTCCTGCCTGCGGGGCCGTCCCAGACTGGGGCTCCGGCGGCGCGCGTCCCTGAGGGCCTGCCCCGCCGGACAGGTCAGGAGGAGGACCAGACATGCCCAAAACCACATCACGTTCGATACTCGTCACCGGTGCCGCCCGCGGGATCGGCCGCGCCATCGCGCTGCGTCTGGCGGAAGACGGCCATGATGTCGTGATCAACGATATTCCCGCCAATAGGGCGGCGGCCGAGGCCGTGGCCTCCGAGATCCGCAGCCTTGGCCGCAGATCCGGCACCGCGATTGCCGATGTTTCGGACCCCGAAGAGGTGCGCGCGATGGTGGCCGAGACGGTGGCCACGCTCGGGCGGCTGGACGGGCTGGTCGCCAATGCCGGTATCGCGCATATCCAGGGGTTACTGGACCTTGATATCGCGGATTGGGACAAGGTGATGAATGTCAATCTGCGCGGCGTTTTCCTGTGCTATCAGGCGGCGGCACGGCAGATGGTCGCGCAGGGCGGCGGTGGCAAGATCATCGGCGCGGCCTCGATTGTGGCCTATCGGCCCTTCGCGCTTCTGGGGCCGTATTCGGCCTCCAAATGGGGGGTGCGCGGGCTGACGCAGGCCGCTGCGATGGAATGGGCCAAATATGGCATCACCGTGAACGCCTATTGTCCGGGGATCGTCGGCACCAATATGTGGGATCTGATCGACGAGAAACTGGGCGCCGAGGAGGGGCTGGCCAAGGGCGAGGCGCTGCGCAAATATGCCGGTTCGATCATGCTGGGCCGCGTGTCCGAGCCGGAAGATGTGGCCAAATACGTCTCGTATCTGGCCTCGGATGATTCCGATTACATGACCGGCCAATCGGTGATGATCGACGGCGGCATCCAGTTTTCGTGACGCCCCGATCGGGATGCGATGCGGCGCTGTGGCCCGAACCGGCCGCAGCCTCCGTCAAGGGTGGCAACGCCTTGGAAACAAACAGACAAGCGAGGGAATATGGCGAAATTCGTCCATAGTATGATCCGCGTGACGGACGAGGCGCGCGCGGTGGCGTTTTACAGCACGGCCTTCGGGCTGGCGGTGGCGGACCGGCTGGAATTTGACGATTTCACGCTGGTCTATCTGTCCAATGCGGACAGCGACTTCGAGCTGGAGCTGACCATCAACAAGGGGCGCCGCGCGCCTTATGATCTGGGCGATGGCTATGGTCATGCGGCTTTCGTGGTGGAGGATCTCGAGGCCGAACATGCCCGTCTGACAGCCGAGGGGTTCGCGCCCCGCCAGATCGTCGATTTCAAGAACGGGACCGGGCGGGTTGCGCGCTTCTTCTTTGTCGCGGACCCTGACGGCTACCAGATCGAGGTGATCGGGAAAGGAGGCCGCTTCAGATAGGATAGGAGGACCGGCGTAGGAGGCGCCGGATTTCGGGAGGAGGAACCCAATGAAAACGAAGAATAAAAACGTGTTGCTGGGCAGCACGTCAACGGCGCTTGTCGCGGCGGTGTTCGGCAGTGCCGCACCGGCCAATGTCGGGCAGGGGCTGGGCCGGCATGATTCAAGCCGCATCATCTTGTTGCGCATGTTGCGGGTGATGTTCCCGCACCCGTCCTTCAGCGATGCCCCTTACGAGCGCTGCGCCAAGGCGCTGATTGCCGATGCGCGCCAGACGCCCGGACAGAAGATCGCCTTTGCGGCGGCGCTCGACAATCTGGCCGATGAGGGCTTTGCCGATCTGGGCGATGACGCGGCGCTGGCCTATCTGCGCAAGATCGAGAAAACCGGCTTTTTCCAGCTTGTCCGCGCCAAGGCGGTGGTCACGCTTTATGACGATGCGGAGGTCTGGCAGGCGCTTGGCTATGAGGGCGCGAGCTTCGATCAGGGCGGTTACATCAACCGCGGGTTCAACGATCTCGACTGGCTGCCCGAGCCACGGATCGAGGAATATGACGGGCAAGAGGGAGGCCAGCCATGACACAGCCGAAGCTGAAAGAGATCGCACTGGATGAAGAGGCCGTGGTCATCATCGGCTCGGGCGCGGGCGGCGGCACGCTGGCCTATGAGCTGACCCGTCAGGGGATCGCATGCGTGGTCCTTGAGGCGGGACCCCATCTCAGGCCCGAGGACTGGATCAACAATGAATGGGAAGCCTTCAACCAGATGGCGTGGCTGGACCCGCGCACCACATCGGGCTCGTGGCGGGTGGCGCGCGATTTCCCCAATCTGCCTGCATGGATCGTGAAGGCCGTGGGCGGCACCACCACCCATTGGTCGGGCGCGACCCCGCGCTTCAAGGCGCATGAGTTCAGGGCCGCCTCGACCTATGGCGCGGTCGAGGGGGCTTCGCTGCTGGACTGGCCGATCACGCTTGAGGAGATGGAGCCCTATTACGACCGCGCCGAGAAGGCGATGGGCAGCACCCACCGGCACGGGCGTCCCGCGCTTCCGGCCAATAACAATTACAAGGTCTTCGCCAACGGGGCCGAGCGTGTGGGCTACAGAATGTATGCCACCGGCCCCTATGCCACCAATGCCGAACCCTATGACGGGCGTCCGGCCTCGGTGCAGGACGGGTTCAACTTTCAGGGCGACAAGAACGGCTCCAAATGGTCCACCCTTGTGCGCGAGATCCCCCGCGCGCTGGAGACCGGCCTTCTGGATCTGCGCCCCGACAGCACCGCCATCCGCATCACCCACGGCAAGGACGGGCGGGCGGATGCGGTGATCTATATCGATGGCGCGGGCCATCTGCAGCGGCAGGCGGCGCGGGTGGTCTGTGTTGCGGGCAATTCCATCGAATCCGCGCGGCTGCTTCTGCTGTCGGACAGTCCGCGCTTTCCGACGGGGCTGGCCAATGGATCGGATCAGGTGGGGCGCAACTATATGCGCCACCTCACCGGCTCGGTCTATGCGCGCTTCGACAAGCCCGTGCGGATGTATCGCGGCGAGACGATGGCGGGGATCATTGCCGACGAGAGCCGCTTTGACCCCGCGCGCGGCTTTGTCGGCGGCTATTATATGGAGACCATCGCGCTGGGGCCGTCTTTCCTTGCGGCCTTTGTCGAGCCGGGGGCCTGGGGGCCGGAATTTGCCAAGATCATGGAGGCCTATGCCAATACGGCGGGCATGTGGATCGTGGGCGAGGACATGCCGCAGGCCAGCAACCGCGTGACGCTTTCGGGCACGGTGCGCGACCAGTGGGATCTGCCGGTGGCCAATGTGCATTTCGACGACCATCCCAATGATGTCGCCATGCGCGACTATGCCTATGCCCATGCCGAAAAGCTCTATGAGGCGGTGGGCAGCACCGGCACGCATCGCACGCCGCCTTACCCTTCGACGCATAACCTTGGCACCCTGCGCATGAGCGCACGGCCCGAGGAGGGCGTGGTGGACCGCAATGGCCGCGCGCATGAGGTCGCCAATCTCTTTGTCTCGGACGGGTCGCAGATGACCACGGGGGCGGCGGCGAACCCGACGCTGACCATTGTCGCGCTGGCCATGCGTCAGGCGGATTATCTGGCGGGCGCGCTGAAACGCGGCAACCTGTAACGCGGGTCGGGCCATCCGGCCCGCCGCTTTTTGCCAAGGGAGGACAGGAAGATGTGCAAGCTTTTCGTCGGAGCCAGATCCGATCTGTGGGAAAGCCAGACGCGGTCGATCCGCATGGAGGGCATGGTGACCTCGGTCCGGCTGGAAAAGGCGTTCTGGATGGTGCTGGAGGAAATCGCCGAACGTGACAGCATGAATGTGCCGCAGCTTCTGCATCAGCTTTATAATGAAAGCCTTGATGAGGGTCATGATATCGGCAATTTCACCTCGTTTTTGCGGGTCTGCTGCCTGCGCTATATCGACCTGCGATTACACGGGCTGGTCCAGCAGACGATCGAAGGCTCGACCCTGCCGGTCGAGGAGGTGCTTGACCGCGAGGGCGAGATCCATGCCCGCCGTATGGCCCGCAGTCTGGATCGGGGGCTGGATCGGGGGCTGGCCCGCCGTGGCGGGGCCGACCGCGCGCATTGAGCCAGGCCGAAAGGGGCCCTCGCGGGGCTGCCTTGCGGCGCAGGGATCTGGCGGGGCCCCGAGGCGGGACCGGCTTGCGGCAGGATGCAGGTGGCAGGGAGGAAGACGGCAGGGGAGGGCGGCAAAGGCCCGCACGCGCCTGTGACCGGCCTGCGAGCCACGATGCCCCGCGCGAGATTCCGTTTCGATTGCTTTGCCTGACGCGGAACATATGGTGCGGTTTATGATCCATATTGGGTGATTTTCCTTATATACGCGGCATAACTTGCGTTAATTCGGGAAAATCTTTTTATAGGCGGCATTCACCCTTCTGCGAGTTGGAGCCCGATATGATCCTGCCGAAAGTCTTTGGCGCGCGTTCCCTGCGCGCTGTTCCGCGTGGCCTTGCGGCCCTGACGCTTGTGCTTTGCGGCTTTGTCAGCCCCGCCGCGGCGCAAGACCGCGAAATTCTCAATGTCTCCTATGATATCGCGCGCGAACTCTATGCCGCGCTCGATCCCGTGTTCATCAAGCAATGGCAGGACACGCATGGCGAAAGCCTCGAGGTCAAGCAAAGCCATGCCGGTTCCTCCAAACAGGCCCGCGCCATCTTGCAGGGCCTGAAGGCCGATCTGGTGACCTTCAATCAGGTGACCGATGTGCAGGTGCTGGCCGATCGGGGCTTTGTCGACAAGGACTGGCAGCAGGCCCTGCCCAATAACGCCTCGCCTTATTACTCGCTGCCCGCCTTTCTGGTGCGCGGGGGCAATCCCAAGGGCATCAAGGACTGGGATGATCTGGTGCGCGACGATGTGAAGATCGTCTTCCCCAATCCCAAAACCTCCGGAAACGGGCGCTATACCTATCTGGCCGCCTATGCCTATGCGCTGGACAAATTCAACGGTGATGATGCGGCGGCGCAGGATTTCGTGCGCAAGATGCTGAAAAACGTCGTGGTTTTCGATACCGGCGGGCGCGGGGCCACCACCAGCTTTGTCGAGCGCGGTCTGGGCGATGTGCTGATCACCTTCGAGGCGGAGGTCGAGAATATCCGCGCCGCCGAAGCCCCCGGTGCCTATGAGCGCGTGGTGCCGAAAGTGTCGCTGCTGGCAGAATTCCCCGTGGCGCTGGTGCGCAAGGTGGCCGAGGAAAAAGGCACCACCGATGTGTCCGAGGCCTATCTGAACTTCCTCTATTCGCCCGAGGCCCAGCGGATCATCGCCTCGTTCAACAACCGCGTCCACGACCCTGAGGTGGTTCGGGAAACGGCGGATAAATTCCCCGAGGTGCGGCTGATCAAGGTCGAGGATGTCTTCGGTAGCTGGGACGAGGCCCAGAAGACCCAGTTCGGGGATGGCGGCACGCTTGACAGGCTGATGCGCCGCTGATCCTGCCCGATAGGCCCCGCCCGTGCATCCTGCAGGGGCGGGGCTTTGCCCTTGGGCGCTGTGCCCCCCCATACGCTTTGTCTCCCCTACGCTTTGTCCCTCTGAAAGGTCTGCGATGCTGCGCGCCCGTTCTGCCCCCCGAAGCCGGTCTGCCCCCCATATCCTGCCCGGATTCTCGCTTTCGCTGGGGGTCTCGGTGCTGTTTCTGTGCCTGATCGTGCTGCTGCCGGTCAGCGGGCTGTTGTGGAATCTCGGCAAGCTCGGCCCTGCCGATTATCTGCAGGTCATGGGCTCGGAGCGTGTGCTGACCGCGCTGCGGGTGACCTTTACGGCCGCCGCCGCCGCGACGGCGGTCAATGCGGTCTTCGGGCTGCTTCTGGCATGGGTGCTGACGCGCTACCGTTTCCGGGGCAGGGGGGTGATGGATGCGCTGGTCGATCTGCCCTTCGCGCTGCCCACGGCGGTGGCGGGCATCGCGCTGGTGGCGCTTTATGACAAATCCGGCTGGGTAGGCGGGGTGCTCGACAGGATGGGCCTGCAGGTGGCCTATACGTGGTGGGGCATCGTGATTGCGATGATCTTCACCTCGATCCCCTTTGCCGTGCGCGCCATCCAGCCCGCCATCGAAGAGCTGGACCCCGCCGAGGACGCCGCCGCCCTGACGCTGGGCGCAAGCCCGTGGCAGCGGTTCCGGCTGGTGGCGCTGCGCCCGCTTCTGCCCGCGATCCTGACCGGCACGGGGCTGTCTTTCGTGCGTTCGCTGGGGGAGTTCGGCGCGGTGATCTTTATCGCCGGAAACCTGCCCTACAAGACCGAGATCGCCTCGCTGCTGATCCTGATCCGGCTTGACGAGTTCGATTATCCGGCAGCGGCGGCGATTGCGGGCACGCTGCTGGCGGTGTCGCTGGTGCTGCTGGCGGTGATCAATATCGCCCAGACCCGTCTGCAATCCTATCTGCGCGTGGAGGGCTGATCCGTGGCACGTCGTTTTCTGATCGCCGTGGCGATGCTGTTTCTGGCCGCGATGGTGGGCCTGCCGGTGGCCGCCATCTTCTACCGCGCCTTTGCCGAGGGCTGGGGCCGGTATGTGGCCGCGATCCTCGACCCCGAGACGCTGGCCGCGATCCGGCTGACGGTGGTGGCCGCGCTGATCGTGCTGCCGCTCAATATCGTCTTCGGGGTGGCCAGCGCATGGGCCATCGCGCGCTACCGTTTTCCGGGGCGGCGCATCCTGCTGGTGCTGATCGAGATGCCCTTTGCCGTCTCGCCGATCGTGGCGGGGCTGTGCTTTCTGTTGATCTATGGCGCCTATGGTCCGGTGGGCGCGCTGCTGGAGCCCTTGGGGGTGCAGCTGATGTTCAACCTCACCGGCATCGTGCTGGTGTCGCTTTTCGTGACCTCGCCTTTCGTGATGCGCGAGATCCTTCCGGTGCTGATGGTGACGGGCGAGGACGAGGAAAAGGCCGCGCTGACGCTGGGCGCGAATGGCTGGCAGATCTTCCGCTTCGTCGTGCTGCCCAATATCTCGTGGGGGCTGGCCTATGGCACCGTGCTGACAATGGCGCGGGCGATGGGGGAATTCGGCGCGGTCAGCGTGGTCTCGGGGGCGATCCGTGGTGAGACGATGACCCTGCCGCTGCAGATCGAGCTTCTCTATAACGACTATAACGCGACCGGCGCGTTTGCGGCGGCGACGGTGCTGACGGGGCTGGCGCTGGTGACGCTGGCGCTGCGCGGCCTGCTGGAACGTTTCGGCCCGAGGAGGGCACATTCATGAGCTTCGACATTCACGATATCCGCAAATCCTTCGGCGGGACAGAGGTGCTCAGGGGCGTCTCCCTGAGCCTGCAGAAGGGCGAGTTTATCGCCCTGCTGGGCCCGTCCGGCTCGGGCAAGACCAGCCTTCTCAATATCGTGGCGGGGCTTGCGCATGCCGATGCGGGGCGACTGGTGATGGACGGGCGCGATATCACGCGGCTGCCTGCGGGCCAGCGCCATTTCGGCATGGTGTTCCAGAGCTATGCGCTGTTCCGCCATATGACGGTGGCGGAGAATATCGGCTTCGGGCTGCGGGTCATGAAGAACGGGCCGTCGCGCGCCGAGATCGCCATGCGGGTGCGCGAGTTGCTGGAGATGATCGAACTGCCCGATCTGGGCGCGCGCTATCCGGCCCAGCTGTCGGGCGGTCAGCGCCAGCGGGTGGCGATGGCGCGGGCGTTGGCCCCGCGTCCGCAGCTTCTGCTGATGGACGAGCCGTTCAGCGCGCTGGATGCCGAGGTGCGGGTGGCGCTGCGCGATCAGGTGCGCGCCTTGCAGCGCCGCGCCGGTGTGGGGGCGATCATGGTCACCCATGACCGCGCCGAGGCCGATGCGCTGGCGGACCGGATCGCGATCATGGATCAGGGGCTGATCACCCGGATCGAGACGCCCGCACCTGTTGTGGCGCCCGCCGTCACGCCCGTGGTCGCACCCGTCGTGGCACCCTGAACCGCCTCTCCTCTGTCCTGCAAAGGGCCGCTCGGGCGGACAATCATGCGCCCCCGCCAAGCCGCAGATCGGGGCGCATAGGCCGCGCGCGGATCAGGGCTGCGCGCTGCGCCTGCCCCTTTGACAGGCTCGGCGCGCGCATTGTCGCATAACGGGCCATCTCCAGCTGGTAAGCCTTGTGCCCTTCGGGGCGGGCAGCCCCGCGATCACCCGCAGCAGGCTGGTTTTTCCGGCACCGCTCGGGCCGCACAGGCGCAGGGTCGTGCCCGCGCAAACCCGCAGGTTCAGGCTCTGGAAGCGCGGCGCGCCCTGTCCCTCGCCCGGCAGGGTGATCTTGGCGCGGTGGCCTACCTCTGCGGGTAGGCTGGGTGGGGGCCGGGGCCGCGGGCGCGCTCAGGGCAGAGGGCGCGGGTTTGCGGGTCGGCTTGCAGGTCGGGCGGTCTCCAGAAGCTGCCCGCGCCACGCCCGGAAGGCGGCGGTGGCATAGCCCTTGCGGCTGGCCAGACAGGTCTCGACCGGCCCCAGCGCAAGGCTGTTCACCGGCCCCAGATGGCCCAGCAGACCGGCCACTGATTGCGGCATCACCGACAGGCAGCTTCCGGCGACCGTGCAGGCATACATCAGGTGATACGAGCCCACCTCCTGCACCTGTGCCCTGCGCCCTGCCTGGTGCAGCCAGTCCTCGCCATAGCGACGATAGCTACAGCCCTGCGCGAAGGCGGCCAGACGGTCAAGCCGCAGATCCTGCGCGCTTTGCACCGGCGGGTGATGGGGCGGCAGCAGCAGCCGCAGATCCTCGCGGTAGAGCGGGCAGAGATCGAGATCCTGCATCGGCCCCCAGCCTTCGGGCGGGGCCGCCACCAGCGCGCAATCCACGCGGTTCGCGCGCAGCGCCGCCAGCAGGGGCGCGCTTGGCGCGGCCGAGATTTCCAGCGCCACGTCCGGCCACGCGCTGGCAAATGCCGCCAGCGGCGCGGCCAGACGGCTGGCCAGCGCGGCCTCCATCGCCCCCAGCCGCAGCCGCCCGCTCGGGCTGTCGGGATGCAGCTGCTGGCGGGCCTCCTGCGCAAGCCCGAGGATCTGCTCGGCATAGGTCAGAAAGAGGCGCCCCTGCTCGGTCAGGCCCATCCGCTTGCCGTCGCGGTCGAAAAGCGCCACCCCCAGATCGCTTTCAAGCTGCTGGATGCGGGTGCTGATATTGGAGGGCGCGCGCCCCAGACGGGTGGCGGCGCGCGTCACGCTCTGTTCGGCAGCCGTGGTGCGGAAAATGTCGAGCGCGGCCAGATCCATTGCGGTCTCCCCCTTGTCAATGCGCGGGTAGTATTCTCTAATAGGAAACGAAAGTAAAATATGATTCCTGATATATGAACAAAAAACGCGCCCCTTCCGGCCCTCCGGCCCTCCGGTGTTTCGGGACGGGCGCGCGGGAGGGAGGCGCGAATGGAACGGACCGAGGCTCTGGCGCGGCTGGGGATTTCCCATCCTGTGCTGCAGGCGCCGATGGCGGGGGTGTCCACGCCCGCGCTGGCGGCGGCGGTGTCGAATGCGGGCGGGCTTGGCGCGCTCGGGCTGGGGGCTTGCGATGTGCAGGAGGCGCGGGCGATGATCCATGCGCTGCGGGCGCGCACGCAGGCGCCGTTCAACGTCAATTTCTTCGCCCATCGCCCGCCTGTGCCCGATCCGGCGCGCGAGGCCGCATGGTGTGACGCGCTGCGCCCCTATTTCGCGCAATTCGGGGCGGCCCCGCCGGTCCGCCTGCGCAGGCTGTATCGCAGCTTTGCCGAGGATCCGCAGATGCTGGCGATGGTGCTGGAGGAAAAGCCTGCGGTGGTCAGCCTGCATTTCGGCCTGCCGCCCGCCCCCGTGATCGCGGCGCTGAGGGCGGCGGGGATCGTGCTGCTGGCCAGCGCGACCAGTCTTGCCGAGGCCCGACAGATCGCGGCGGCGGGCATCGATATGATTGTCGCGCAGGGGATCGAGGCGGGCGGGCATCGCGGGGTGTTCGCCCCCGAGCGCGCGGATGAGGGGCTTGGCACATTGGCGCTGACCCGCCTGTGCGTGCGCCATTGCGATGTGCCGGTGATTGCGGCAGGCGGCATTATGGACGGGGCGGGGATCGGGGCGGCGCTGCGCCTTGGCGCGGTGGCCGCACAGCTTGGCACGGCCTTTATCGGCTGTCCGGAATCGGCGGCGGACCCCGCCTATCGGGCGGCGCTTGAGGCCGTCAGAGAAGGGGGGGCCGTCTGCGAGCCCCCCGCCTGCGAGACCGGAACCGCCCATACCGTGCTGACGGACCTGATTTCGGGGCGACCGGCGCGGGTGCTGGCCAACCGCTTTTCAGATCTGGCGCGGCCCTTGGCGGGGCAGCGGCCTGCGGCCTATCCGCTGGCCTATGATGCGGGCAAGGCCCTGCATGCTGCGGCCAGCGCCCGCGGGGTCTCGGGGTTCGGGGCCTATTGGGCGGGGCAGGGCGCGCCCCTTGCCCGTGCGCTGCCCGCCGCCACCCTTGTGGCCAGACTGTTGCAGGAATTGCGCGCGGCCCCCGCCTGAGGACGGCTTACCAGCCGACCGTCAGTTTCTGGCGCGGGCGGGGGGCCAGTTCGACCAGATCCAGCATCGCCACGGCGAAATCCGCATAGGAAATCGCGGACCGCCCGTCGCTTCCGGTCACAAGCCGGTCGCGGCCCAAGGCATAGCGGCCCGTCCGCGCCGCCTCCAGCAGCAGGGCTGCCGGACGCAGGCAGATCCAGTCGGCCTGCGGATATGTGTCCAGCAGCCTGTCCTGCGCCGCGCAGGCCGTGGCGATCGGGCGCACCGCCTCGGGCAGGAAATCCGGGGCGCTCAGCACGGTATGCCCGCTGTCATCGGCCAGCAGAAGCGACGCCGCCCCGCCGGTGATATAGGCGCGCCGGTCCGCCGCCTGCGCGGCCTGCAGAACGGTGCGTGTCATCGGCACCAGCGCCGCTTCCGAGCCTTCGGCGGGGCGCAGGGCGGAGAGGGTCGCATCATGCGCGGCCACCAGCGCGGCCAGAGGCTCTGGCGCGGCCAGCACATCAAGGGCTGCGGCTGCGACCTGCGGCGGCAAAGGGGCCAGCGCCGCCGGATTGCGGGCGCAGGCGGTCACCTGATGCCCGCGCGCAAGCGCCTCGTTCAGATAGCATTGCCCGACCATTCCGCTGGCACCAAGCACGAGTAGTTTCATAGGGATCTCCTTTGGGGAAGGTTGGCGGGACGGGGGCGCCTGCCCGTCCGGCGATTCATCTTGACGTCGAGATAAATCGCCAGAAGCTTGACGTCAAGATAAATTGCACCCCGCGTTTACGGCGTGCCGCGGCAGGACATCCGCAACGGGGGGCGGTGGTGCGCCACCCGCATGAGGCCAGCTCGGATCTGGGGGATAGGTCCAAAGAGATGGCAGGCGGAGAACAGGCGCTGAAAGCGGGCGGTCCGGCCAACAGGACGAACCCGTTCGCGGCACACTAGGCGCAGGGCCGCCCGCGTCTTGCCCTACGGTGCGAAGGTCTGGCGGTGCGAGGGTGTGGCGGCGCGAAGGTCTGCGGGCGCGGGTCTAGCGGGCGAGCGGGCGGAAGCTGACCTGCGTCAGCAACCACGACCGGAACGCCTCGACCGCCGCGCCGCGCCCTTCCGGTGTGACGATGTAATAGGCCTGTTCGGTCGAATGCGGCAGATCCAGCACCACCTGCAACGCGCCTGTCGCCAGCTCGGCCTCTACCAGATAGCGCGGCAAAAGCGCATAGCCCAGACCGGCTTTGGCGGCCTCGATGGTCAGCGAGAACTGGTCGAACCAATGCCCCTCCCTGACCGTGGGCGGGGTCAGGCCGGCGGTGGCGAACCAGTCCGCCCAGAGCGTCGGGCGGTCGTTCAGATGCAGCTTGGGGGCTGCGACCAGATCGGCCACGCAAACGGGGCGGTTCTGGCGCAGCGCGCCCCCCGCCACCGGCAGCACGATCTCGCTGCACAGATAGGTGCAGACCGCCCCGGGCCAGAGCGGCTGGCCGTAATGGATCGCCAGATCGCATTGGGTGGCGGCGAAATCGAAAATATCGCGCCGCGTGGTGACATCGACGGTGGTGTCGGGATGGGCGGCAAGATAGGTGCCAAGCCGTGGCAGCAACCAGCGCTCGGCAAAGGTGGGTAGGGCGTTGATGGCCAGCATGCGGCGGCCCGGCGGGATCGACTGCGCATGGCGCATCGTGCTTTCGGCCATTTTCAGCAGCCGCTCGACCGCGTGCAGGAAGCGCTGGCCCTCGGGGGTGGCGGCCACCTTGCCGGGCATGCGCTCGAACAGGTCGAAGCCGATCTGCGTCTCCAGCTCGCGGATCTGGCGGCTGACCGCGCTTTGGGTCAGCGACAGTTCCTCGGCGGCGCGGGTGAAATTGCCATGCCGTGCCGCACTTTCGAAGGTTTGCAGCATCTTCATATCGGGCAGGTTGCGACGCGCGAGCATAGGGGCCGGTCTTCCTTGTGGTTGCGCGGTCCGGCCTAGCAGATTCTGCCGCCGCTGTCCTGTGGTATTGGCCGGTTGTTTGGGGGAGGCTGTTTGGGGCCGGTTGTTTGGGGCCGGTTGTTTGGGGGAGGGGGCGCGGAGGGCTATACGGGCCTGCGGCTTTGCCATGCGGTTCCGGAATGGGGGTAGTCCGAACCCTTGTTGGGCGCGCGCGAGAAAGGCGGCTAGGGTGGGGCCCAACGCGGCAAGACCACCGCGGCAAAACCACCACGGCAAGACCCGAACCGAAAGCGGAGCAAGGCGATGACCCGGACCCATACCCCCCCCGACGAGATCCGCGCGCGGTTCGCCCGCGCCATGTCGGCGATGTATCGCGCCGAGGTGCCCGCCTATGGCACGCTGGTCACGCTGGTCGAGGCGGTGAATGCGCAGGCGCTGGCGGGGGATGCCGCCCTTGCCGCCCGCCTTGCCACCACCGGCGAGCTGGCGCGCATCACCGAGGAGCGTCATGGCGCGATCCGTCTGGGCACCGCCGCCGAGCTGGCCACGATGCGCCGCCTGTTTGCGGTGATGGGCATGGTGCCGGTGGGCTATTACGACCTGTCGGTGGCGGGGGTGCCGGTCCATTCCACGGCCTTCCGCCCTGTCGATCCGGCGGCGCTGGCGCATAATCCGTTCCGCGTGTTCACCTCGCTGCTGCGGCTGGAGCTGATCGCGGATGTGGCGCTGCGCGAGGCGGCGGCCGATATTCTGGCGCAGCGCCGGATTTTCACGCCCGACTGTCTGGCCCTGATCGCGCGGGCCGAGGCCGAGGGCGGGCTGACGGCGGCCGAGGCGCGGCAGTTTGTCACCGAGGCGCTGGAGACCTTCCGCTGGCACGAAGAGGCCAATGTCACCGCCGGTCTCTATCACCGCCTGCATGAGGCGCACCGGCTGGTGGCCGATGTGGTGGCGTTCAGGGGGCCGCATATCAACCACCTGACGCCGCGCACGCTGGATATCGATGCGGTGCAGGCGCGGATGCCGGACGAAGGCATCACCCCCAAGGCGGTGATCGAGGGCCCGCCCGCGCGCCGCGTGCCGATCCTGCTGCGCCAGACCTCGTTCAAGGCGCTGGAGGAGCCGGTGGCGTTTCTGGCGCCGGAGGGCGTGGCGCCGGAAGGGACGACGCCGGAAGGGCAGGCGCCGGAGGGCATGAGCCGGGGCCGCCATACCGCCCGTTTCGGCGAGATCGAGCAGCGGGGTCTGGCGCTGACCAGCAAGGGGCAGGCGCTGTATGACCGGCTGCTGGCCGAGACCCGCGCCCGCGTCACCCCCAAGGCCGATGGCTCGAATGCGGCGCAGTATCTTGCCACGCTCAGTGAGGTTTTCGCCGCTTTCCCCGACGATCTGGACAGTCTGCGGCTGCAGGGGCTGGGCTATTTCCGCTATACGCCCACCGGCCTTGCGGCCCAGACCGACCTCACGCGACCGGCTGCCGAGCTGGTGGCGGCGGGGGTGCTGCGCGCCGATCCGATCACCTACGAGGATTTCCTGCCGGTCTCGGCGGCGGGGATCTTCCAGTCCAATCTGGGCGATAGCGCGGCGCAGACTTTCGAGGCCAATCCCAACCGCGCCCGTTTCGAGGCCGATCTGGGCGCGCCGGTCATCGACCTGCACCAGCTTTATGCCGAGGCCGAGGCCGCCTCTCTGGCGCGCGCACGGGCCGCATTGGCGCAAAGTCCCCATCCGCCCGCCGCCCGCCCGCCTGCGCGGGACGCAGGGCCGGACTGACCCCGCTGGCAGGATGCGGGCCACCCGCGGCTCTGCCTCTCCCACAACATGGCCCCCACAACATGGGCCCCACAATACGGCCCCGAAAATACCGCCCCACAGGGCGCTGCGCGGGCCGCTCCCGATCATGAAAGGACCGATCATGCTGAGCAAACCCCTCTCTACCGTCACCCGTGACACGATGGCCGCCTGTGGCGTGACCAGCGGCCTCGATGCCGGAGACATGACCGTGCTGTCGCCGGTGACGGGCACGGCCGTGGCCTCGCTGAAACCCCATAGCGTGGCCGAGGCGCAGGCGATGGTGGGCAAGGCACAGGCGGCCTTCCGCCAATGGCGTCTGGTGCCCGGTCCGCGCCGTGGCGAGCTGGTGCGGCTCTATGGCGAGGAGCTGCGCAAGGCCAAGGAGGATCTGGGCCGGATGGTCTCGATCGAGGCGGGGAAATCGCCCTCGGAGGGGTTGGGCGAAGTGCAGGAGATGATCGATATCTGCGATTTCGCCGTCGGCCTGTCGCGCCAGCTTTACGGGCTGACCATCGCCACCGAGCGCGCCGGTCACCGGATGATGGAAACATGGCATCCGCTGGGGGTGGTGGGGGTGATCACCGCCTTCAACTTCCCCTGTGCGCCGTGGTGCTGGAACACCGCGCTTGCGCTGGTCTGCGGCGATCCGGTCATCTGGAAGCCCTCGGAAAAGACGCCGCTGACGGCGCTGGCCTGTCAGGCGGTGTTCGAGCGGGCTCTGGCGCGGTTTGGCGCGCAGGCCCCCGAGGGGCTGTCCCAGGTGCTGATTGGCGGGCCGGAGCTGGGGGAGGTGCTGGTGGAGCACGAGAAGGTCGCCCTGATCTCGGCCACCGGATCGACCCGCATGGGCCGGACCGTCGGCCCGAAAGTGGCGGCGCGCTTTGGCAAGTGCATCCTTGAGCTTGGCGGCAATAATGCGGGCATCGTCTGCCCTTCGGCGGATCTGGATATGGCCCTGCGCGCCATCGCCTTCGGCGCGATGGGCACGGCGGGCCAGCGCTGCACCACCCTGCGCCGGCTGTTCGTGCATGAAAGCATCTATGACCAGCTCGTGCCCGCGCTGAAAAAGGCCTATGCCTCGGTCAGCGTCGGCAACCCGCTGGAAAGCACCGCCCTTGTCGGGCCGCTGATCGACCAGCGCGCCTATGACAGCATGCTTGGCGCTTTGGCCGAAGCCCGCGATCTGGGCGGTGTGGTGCATGGCGGCACCCGCGAGAGCGTCGGCCCCGACACCGCCTATTACGTCAAGCCCGCGCTGGTCGAGATGCCCGCGCAGGCAGGCCCCGTCAAACGCGAGACCTTCGCCCCGATCCTCTATGTGATGAAATACAGCGATTTCGACGCGGTGCTGGAGGCGCATAATGATGTGGGGGGCGGGCTGTCCTCGGCGATTTTCACCACCGATCTGCGCGAGATGGAGACCTTCCTGTCGGCGCGTGGCTCGGATTGCGGCATCGCCAATGTCAATATCGGCACATCGGGGGCCGAGATCGGCGGCGCCTTCGGGGGCGAGAAGGAAACCGGCGGCGGGCGCGAATCCGGTTCGGATGCGTGGCGGGCCTATATGCGCCGCGCCACCAATACCATCAACTACTCGAAAGACCTGCCGCTGGCGCAGGGGGTTGTCTTCGATATCGGCTAGGCCTTCGGGCGCTGCGGCCTTCCGATCGTGGGGGGGCTGCCGGGCCATCAGGTCCGGCAGAGCGCGTTCGGGCGCTCAGTCGAGCACCTCCGATTCCTGCCGGAACCAGTCCAGAAACCGCGCCAGTGCGGGGTCGGGGTCATGGTCGCGCGGCCAGACCAGATAATACATCGCATCGCCCTCCTGATCGTTTGGCGGATCCGGCTGTGCGGGGCCAAGCTGCACCAGCCTGCCGCTGGCGATCTCGGGGCGGGCCAGAAACTCGGGCAGAAGGGCCGCGCCGAAGCCCGCCACGGCGGCGGCCTGCAGGCTGAGGAACTGGTCGAACAGCATGCCGTGCAAATGGCCGGGGCTGACGGCCTGACGCTCGAACCATGTCTCCCACGCGCCGGGGCGGCTTTCCAGATGCAGCAGCGGCACGTTCAGCAGCGCCGCGACCTCGGTGGGGTCTGCCGGTGCAAGGGCCGGAGCGGCCACCGGCACGAGCCGGTCATAGGCCAGCGGCAGATACGCCACCCCCGGCCAGTCCTGAATGCCGAAATACACCGCCATATCGAATTTCTCGCGCGCGAAATCGACCCGCGCCAGCCGTGTGCTCTGGTTGATCAGGATCTGCGGATGGTGGCGCAGGAACCGTGCGATGCGCGGCCACATCCAGTGCAGGCCGAAGGTGGTGGGCAGGGCGATATTGAGGCTGTTGCTTTCGCCGCCCGCCTTCAGGCGCAGGCTCGATTGCGCCAGATCATCGAGCGTGGCACGGATCGAATGCGCATAGCGTTCGCCGGAGGCGGTCAGTTTCAGCCCCTTGCCATCGCGCACCAGCAGCGTGACGCCCATCTGCTCTTCCAGCACTTTCAACTGGCGGCTCACCGCCGAGGGCGTCAGCGCCAGATCCTCGGCGGCGGCCACCGCCGAGCCAAGCCGGTCCACGGCTTCCAGCGCGCGCAGGCAACTGATCGAGGGCAGGAAGCGTCTTTGGGTCGACATAGACGAAAAACTCCAATCATGGTGAGTTTAACTCGCTTTTCGTGGCGCGAAAATGCGGCGTATTCTTCAGGGACTATAGCCTTACAGGCAGGGGGGTTCTACCGCGGATCGTCAGGGCTTTGCCGGATCGGGGCAGGGCCCCCTGTGTGGAGATTTATGAAACTCTGCGCCCGTCGGAAGTCTGCGCCCGTCGGTTGTCTGCCCCTGCCAGCGCAACCGGCCCAAGCGCCGCAAAAGCAAAAGGAGAGCATCAGATGCGTGCCGAGACGAACCTGTGGACGACCTCCTGCCGCGAAAGGGTCACCTGCCCGCCGCTGGTGCAGGATCTTCGGGCCGATCTGGTGGTGATCGGGGCGGGCTTTACCGGCTGTTCGGCGGCGCTGGAGGCGGCGGGGCGCGGGGCCTCGGTGGTGGTGCTCGAGGCGAAGACCCTTGCGCATGGCGGGTCGGGGCGCAATGTGGGGCTTGTGAATGCCGGTCTCTGGCTGCCGCCCGACGCGGTGGTGAAGGCGCTGGGGGCCGAGGCGGGCGGGCGGCTGCTACAGGTTCTGGGCGCGGGCCCCGCCGCGGTGTTCGAGCGGATCGAGACGCATGGGATCGACTGCGAGGCCACCCGCAACGGCACGCTGCATCTGGCCCATGCGCCCGCAGGGCTGCGCGATCTGCAAAGCCGCCTGCGGCAGGGCAGGGCGATCGGCGCGCCGCTGGAATTGCTGGGGGCGCAGGAGACCCGTGCCCGCACCGGCAGCGCGGGCTTTCACGGCGCGCTGCTGGACCCGCGCGCGGGCACGGTGCAACCGCGGGCCTATTGCACGGGGCTGGCGCGGGCGGCACAGGCGGCGGGCGCGCGGATCCATGCGCATAGCGCCGTCACATCGGTGAGCCGCGATGCGGGGGGCTGGCAGGTTGTGGCCAATGGCCATCGGGTCACGGCCAAGGCGCTGCTGGTGGCGACTAATGCCTATCATCACGGGCTTTCGGGCCTGCCCGCGCCGCGCTATGTCAAGGTCCGCTACAGCCAGTTCGCCACGCAGCCGCTGCCACCGGAGCTGCGCGCTCGGGTGTTGGCGGGGGGCGAGGGCTGCTGGGATACCGCGCTGGTGATGACCTCGATCCGGATGGATCAGGCCGGTCGGCTGATCCTCGGGGGGATGTGCGATGCCTCGGGCGCGGGGGCGCGGATCCATGCCAGTTGGGCAAGGCGCAAGCTGCGCCACCTCTATCCGGCGCTGGCCGATCTGCCCTTCGTCCATCAGTGGCAGGGCGATATTGCCATGACGCGCGACCATATCCCGAAAATCGTCGAATGCGGGCCGCAGGGCTATGCGGTTTTCGGCTATTCGGGGCGCGGTATCGTGCCCGGAACGGTGTTTGGTGCGGCCTGTGCCGAAGCCCTGCTGGAGCAGCGCCCCGATGCGCTGCCCCTGCCGTCGCGGGCCTGCTATACCGAGCCGTTCTGCAAGACGCTCGGGGCCTATTACGAGGCCGGAGCCACGCTGGTCCACGCCCTGACCCCCGCGCCGGTCGGCAGGCCCCGCGCGTAGCGATCGCCCGCGGCGTGTGCGGCCTAGTTGTGCGCGACCCTCACGACAGCGGAAAGCCCATCCGCCCGCAGAGCTTCAGCCACGGTCTGCGCCAGCCGCCCTTGCTATCGGCCCCGTCGAGCGCGCGCATGGTCAGCGCCGCCCCCAGCGTCCGCAGCGGCTCGGGCGGGATCCAGCGCGGTTCCGTGGCGGCGAAATCCATCCGTGTCTCGGGCAGGTCCTGCCCCCGAAGCCGCGCCAGACCGACCCGCGCCCCGAAGCGGCTGGCGGTGATGCCAAAGCCCGAATAGCCCCCCGCATAAAGCGCCTTGCCGCCGAAATAGCTTTGGAAATGCACCGCCATACGGGTGGTCAGCGCGATGGGGCCGCTCCATGCATGGGAAAAGCGGATCCCCTCAAGCTGTGGAAATGTGGCAAAGAAGGCGGCGGCCAGCGGCACATAGGGGGTCGCGGTCCGGTCGGGCTGCGGGTCGCGCGGGCTGTTATGGTAATAGCCCAGCCGCCCGCCGAACAGAAGGCGGTCATCGGGGGTGAGGCGCATGTAATTGAGCTGCGTGCGGGTGTCATAGATCCCCTGCCGTCCGGCCCAGCCAAGCGCGTCTTTCTGCGCGGCGCTCAGCGGCTCTGTCGTCACGATGCGGTCGCGCAGCATGGCCACCCGCCGACGGATGCGCGGATGTCCCGCCGCAAAGGCATTGGTGGCCAGCAGCACCTTTGGCGCGCGGATCAGGCCCTGCGGCAGCCGGATCTCCAGCTGCGACCCCCGCTCTTCCAGCGCGGTCATCGGCGTGGTCTCGTAGATCTCCACGCCCAGTTCCCGCGCCGCGCGCAACAGCCCCCATGCCAGCCGCGCCGGATGCACCGTGCCGCTGTCGCGATGCGACCAGAGCGCGCCCTGAAAAAGCGGCGAGTGGATCTGCGCGCGGGTCTGCGGCCCGTCCAGCAGGCTGACCTGATGGCCATATCTGCGATGCAGGTCGTATTCGTGGCGCAAGAGCGGCAGCCCCTCGGGGCTGACGGCCACGGTCATCTCGCCGGTCCATTCCAGATCGGCCTCGATGGCATGGCGGGCAAGGGTTGCCGAAAAGCCCGCGATATTGTCCTGCCCCAGCGTTTCCAGCCGCGATATGTCGGCGGGAAAGATCCGTGCGGCATTGCCCAGACCATGCATGACCGAGGTCGACACGATCCCCCCCGGCCGGCCCGACGCGCCGCTGGCGATCCGGCAGGCCTCGATCAGGATGACATGGCAGTCGGGGTCGGTCTCGCGGGCCTGAATGGCCGCCCAGAGCCCCGTGAACCCGCCGCCCACCACCACGAGATCGGCGCGTCTGACGCCGCTGAGGGGCGGCAGGGCCTCGGGCATATCGGGGCGGTCAAGCCAGAACGGGTGGAAGCGGGTATCGGCCAGAGCGGCGGGGCAGGGCATGGGGTCCTCGTGTCGGTCAGGGGCGGGGTGTCGATTGGCGGGCGCGGCAGGGCGTGGGCTTTATGTGACAAAGCGCGGGCTGTTCTCCCATCGCGACTTGCCAATAGATACATTTGCCGCAACAAATGTATCTATGAAAATATCCGGTTCCGATCTGCATCTCTTCCGCGTGTTCGACTCTGTCGTGCGCCATAACGGGCTGTCTGCCGCGCAGATGGAGCTGTCGCTGAGCCAGCCCACGATCTCCAACCACCTGACCGCGCTGGAGCAGCGTCTGGGGGTGGTGCTGTGCGAAAGGGGGCGGCGGGGCTTTGCGCTGACCGAAAAGGGGCGCATCGTGCACCAGATCGCGCTTGAGGTGCTGGGCGGGCTGGACCAGCAGTCCCACCGGCTCAGCCAGTTGCGCGGCAGCTTGGCCGGCAGCGTGCGCCTCGCGATTGTCGATTGTGTCGCAAGCGACGTGAATTGCCGCCTGCCCGAGGCTTTGGCGCAGGTGGCCCGTGAGGCGCCGATGATCGAGATCGCGCTCCAGATCCTGCGGCCGGGCGCGATCAGCGCCGCGCTGTCATCCAACGAGCTGGACATCGGAATCGGCAGCTTTGACAACCGTTTGGGGGCGCTGCATTACCATCCGCTCTACCGCGAGGCGCACCGGCTTTACTGCGGGGCGGCGCATCCGCTTTTCGCGCGCCCCGATACCGAGATCACCCGCGATCTGGCCTATGCCGCGCCTTGGGTGCATCGCGGCTACTGGAGCGGGCGGCGGCAGCAGAGCTTCCAGCGCATCGAGGCGGACCGCATCGTCTACGAGATCGAGGCCCAGCTTCTGCTGGTGCTGTCGGGGGCCTATCTGGGGCTGTTGCCCGACCATGCCGCAGCCCCGATGGTGGCGGCGGGGCGGCTGCGGGCGCTGCCGGTGCATGACGATGATTACACGGCGGGGATCGAGCTGGCCACCCGCACGGGGCGGCTGTCGCGCGCGGTCAGCTATCTGCGCGGGCAGATCCTTGGCGCGCATGAAGCCCATTCAGCCTAGTCAATAGATCGGGGCCGGTATTGCGGTGCCTTGATCACGAAAGCGGCATTGACCAAGGCTGATATGTTATAATATATCCGGTCAAAACAGCCGGACTGCCCCCTCCCATGCCTCTTGCCCCCCCGCCTCTTGCCCTCACGCCGCCCGATCCGATGCCCCCCGATGTGCTGTGCCTGAGCGATCTGCACCTGACGCTGCGCCATCAGCCCGTTCTGAACGGGCTCGACCTGCGGATGCGGGCGGGGCAGCGGATCGCGCTTCTGGGGCTGTCGGGCTCGGGGAAATCGATGACCGCGCGGGCGGCGCTGGGGCTTTTGCCGGAGGGCGCGCGCCTGACGGGGGGCATCCATGTGGCGGGGCAGGAGGTGACCCATGCGCCGGTTCTGGCCCGTCCGTTGCAGGCGCGGCCCGCGATGGTGATGCAGGACACTCTGGCCGCGCTGAACCCGCTGGCCACGATCGGCTACCAGATCGAACAGCCGCTGCGCCGTCAGGCGCGCGCGCAGGGGCCGCGGCCCTGTCGCCGCCGGATCAGGGCGGCGGCGCTGGATCTGCTGGCGCGGGTCGGGCTGGAGGGCGGGGAGGCGCTGCTGTCGCGCTGCCCGCCCGAGCTGTCGGGGGGCCAGCGCCAGCGGGTCTGTCTGGCGATGGCGCTGGCCGCGCGCGCGCGGGTGATCATCGCCGACGAGCCGACCTCGGCGCTGGATGTGGTCACGCAGGCGCAGATCCTGACGCTTCTGCGCGCGATCTGTCAGGGGCCGCAGGGACCGGCGCTGCTGTTTATCACCCATGACCTGCATGCGGCGGCCCATCTGTGCGACGAGGCGCGGGTGATTGCCGGGGGCCGGATTGTCGAGGCCGCGCCGATGCGGGCGCTGCTGTCGCATCCCCGCCATCCGGCCAGTCAGGCGCTGATCGCCTCGGCCAGACAGTGCGGGATCGCCTGCGAAAGGCTCTTCGCATGAGCCTTTACACGGTGGAGTCCCTGCGGCTGGCCTATCCGGCGCGTCGTCTGTTTGCCGGCCATGCGGTGCAGCAGGTCCTGCGCGATCTGTCCTTCACCATCGCGGCGGGCGAGACCGTGGGGCTTGTCGGGGCGTCGGGCAGCGGCAAATCCAGCCTGCTGCGCTGCCTTCTGGCGCTGGAGCCGCGCGCGCAGGGCTGCATCCGTTTTCAGGGGCGGCGGCTGCGGGCGGGGTCCGTGCGCGCGCTTGGCTGGTACCGGCGGGCGGTGCAATATGTGCCGCAGGATCCGGTGGCCTCGCTGGAGCCGCGCATGAGCGTGGCGCAGATCGTGATGGAGCCGCTGCGCAGGCTGACCGGCGAGACCGCGCCCCTGGCCCGCGCCACCGAGGCGCTGGAAAGCGTGGGGCTGGATCACCGCTATCTGGCGCGCCGCCCGCACGAGCTGTCGGGCGGGCAGGCGCAGCGGGTGGCGATTGCCCGTGCCATCGTGCTCAGGCCGCAGGTCCTGCTGGCCGACGAGCCGGTCAGCGGCCTTGACATGACCATCCGCGCGCAGGTGGCCGCGCTTTTGCGCGGGCTTTGTGCCGAGCAGGGCATGGGGCTGGTGATGGTGTCGCATGATCTGTCCGTGGTGGCCACGCTATGCCGCCGCGTCATGGTGATGGAGGCGGGCGCCCTGGTCGAGGACCGCCCGCTGGCGGCCCTTCTGGCCGCCCCCCATCACCCGCAAACCCGCCGTCTTCTCAATGCCGCGCCGCCAATGATAGCTGCGGCCTCTTCCCAAGGATTTTCCAATGAGACTGCTGAGCAGAGCCCTGATCGCGGGGCTGGCACTTGCCCTTCTCGCGCCGCACGCGCAGGCGGGGGACCGGCGCATCCATATTGCGCATCTGCAACCGCCGCGCTCGGGGCTGAACCCCCTGTCGGATGACGCGTTCAAACTGTCGCGCTGGTCCACCGCCGAAACGCTGGTGCGGCTGGATGCCGAGGGCACGCCGCAGCCGCTTCTGGCCACCGGCTGGACGCGGCTGGATGCGCGGACATGGCGCTTTGCCATCCGGCAGGGGGTGACATTCCACGATGGGACCGATCTGACGCCGGAGCGAGTGGCCGCCGCGTTGCAGGCCGCCACTGCCGCCGTGCCGCGCCCGCGCATTCTGGACGGGGTGGATCTGGGCGTGCGGGCCGAGGGCGGGGGGGTCATCGTTACCACCGCCAAGGATGACCCGCTGCTGCCCAACCGCCTGTCCAGCCCGCAACTGGCCATTCTGGCCGCGCGCGCCTATCATGCCGATGGCACGGTGGTGCCGACGCGGGCCGGCACCGGCCCCTTCGTGCTGACCGAAATCAACGGCGTCAGCAGCGCCCATCTGGACCGGTTCGACGGCTATTGGGGGACGCCTGCGCGGCTGGCGGGGATTGATGCCGATTATGTCGGGGATGGCACCGCGCGCGGCGCGGCGCTGCGCACGGGGGCGGCGGATGTGGTCGAGGCGGTGCCGGTGTCGCAGGCGGCTCTGGTCGATCCGGCGCTGATCCACGAAGTCCCGATGCCCCGCACCAACACGCTTTACGTCAATACCGCCCGTGGGCCGCTGGCCGATCCGGCGCTGCGTGCGGCGCTGCGCACGGCGCTGGACCCTGCCGCGCTTGTGCGCACCGTCTATGAGGGGCGCGCCGATATCGCCAAGGGCCTTCTGGGTCCGGCCCTGCCCTGGGCCGAGGGGCTGCGCCAGCCGGTGGCCTATCCTGCCGCCCGTGCACCGGCGGGCGAGACGATCATGCTGGGCACCTTCACCGACCGCGCCGAGCTGCCCGAAGTGGCCGTTCTGGTGGCGCAATCGCTGACGCGGGCGGGGTTTGTCGTCAAGCAGGATGTGCGCGAATATGCCCATATCGAGGCCGATATGCTGGCGGGCAGGTTCGACCTGTTCATCCTGTCGCGGGCGACCGTGCTCGATTCCGGTGACCCTGTGTCCTATATGGTCAGCGATTTCTCCTGTGCGGGCTCGTTCAATATCGCCCAGCTTTGCGATGCCGGTGTCGATGCCGCGCTGGAACGGGCCGCCGCCACCGATCCGGGGCCGGCGCGTCAGGCGGCGATCATCGCGGCAGAGCGCGCCATTCTGGCGACGGGGGCGGCGGTGCCGTTGCTGCATGAACGGGTGATTCAGGGCGAGGCGGCCACGGTGTCGGGGGCGATCCGCGACCCGCGCGAGCGCCAGCTGATCACCGAGCAGACGACGCTGCTCGAATGACCGGCAGGGGGCGGGCGGTGCTCCCCGCGCTGTCGCGTGCGGGGACGCTTTGTGCGGTGATGGGGCTGGTGGGGATGCTGCCGTGGATCTCGGGGCGCGATCCGGCGGCGAGCCTGCTGCGGGCGCGGATGGGCGAGCAGACCCCCACCCCCGAGGCGCTGGCCGCGATCCGTGCCCAGCTGGGTCTGGCCGACGGGCCCTGGGTGCATCTGGGCCAGTGGCTGGCGGGGCTGGTGCGCGGCGATTGGGGGGTGTCGTGGATCTCGGGCGCGCCCGTGCTGCAGGGGATGCTGGGGGCGCTTGCGGTGTCATGGACGCTGATGGCGGCGGCCTTCGGCGTGGCGCTGTGCTGTGCGGGGCTGATCGCGCTGCCGGTGCTGTTGCGGGGCCTTCACGGGCGCCCGACACAGACCGCGGGCGTGCTGGCCGCCACCCTGACCGCGCTGCCCGAATTTATGCTCTCGGCGCTGTTTCTGGTGGTGTTCTCGGTCTGGCTGGGCTGGTTTCCGCCCTATGGCTGGCAGGGATGCTCGCATGTGGTGCTGCCTGCGCTGGCCTTGGGGCTGCCGGGGGGCGGTCTGCTGGGGCGGTTGCTGGGGCAGGCGCTTGCGGCCAGTTTCCACGAGGCATGGATTGCCAGCTGGGCCTGTGCGGGGATCAGCCGCGCGCGGATCGCGCGGGCGGTGCTGCGCCGCAGCCTTCCGGCGTTGATGCCGCAGATCGGCATGATCATGGTGGCGATGACCGGAGGGGCGATCGCTGTCGAAAAGGTGTTTTCCATTCCGGGGCTGGGGCGGGCGGTGCTGGGGGCGGCCTCGGCGCAGGATCTGCCCGCCTTGCAGGCCGGTTTGCTGCTTTTGCTGCTCAATGCGCTGGCCATCGGCATTCTGGCCAACCTGATCCGCGTGGCGCTGCTGGGGCGGGCGCTGACGCTGGGGGCGCTGCCGGTCACCCCGCCGCAAAGCGCGCCTCCCGACCGGCGCCTGTGGCTGGTGCCGCTGCTGGTGGTCCTGCTGCTGGCGGGGCTGGTGCTTTGGGGGCTGCCGCGCGATCCGTTCAGCGCGCAGTATCTGCGGCTGCAGGCCCCTGGCCCCGCGCTGCCGCTGGGGGCGGACGGGCTGGGCCGCGACGTGCTGGCGCGCATCGCGCATGGGGCGTTCTCGACCATCGGCATGGCGGTTCTGGCGACAGGGATCGCGCTGTGTCTGGGGCTTCTCATGGGGATGGTGCCGCGCCTGAGCATCGGCCTGATCGAGGTCACCAAGGCCACGCCGCCCACGATGGCCGCGCTGGTCACCGTGGCGGCGATGGGGCCAAGCGCGATGGGCGCGCTGGTGGCGGTGAGCGCCGTTGCCTGGGCCCCGCTTGCGGCGCATACGGCGGCGCTGGTGGCCGAGGCGCGCGCCAAGCCGCATATCGCCATCGCGCCGGTGCTGGGGGTGGGGCCGCTGCGGCTGATCCCGCGCTCGATCCTGCCCGAGGTGCTGGCCCCCGTGACGCGCCACGCGATGCTGCGCCTGCCGGGGATCGCGCTGGCGCTGGCGGCTCTGGGCTTTCTGGGGCTGGGGGCCAGACCTCCGGCACCGGAATGGGGTCTCGTTCTGGCCGATATGCTGCCCTATGTCGAACGCGCGCCCCTGGCGGTGCTGATGCCGGTGGCGGCCTTGGCGCTGCTTTCGGTGCTGGGGGTATCGCTGGCGGCGCTGCTGCGGCGCTAGGCGGGGCCGGATGGCAGGCGGGGCTCAGCCCAAGACGGCAAGGGCGGTGAATGTGCCCGCGATCAGCACGCCCGACAGGCCCAGCCAGATCACCAGATATCCCATGATATCGCGTGCCGATAGCCCCGCCACCCCCAGCAGCGGCAGCGCCCAGAAGGGCTGGATCTGGTTCGTCCAGCCATCGCCCCATGTGAAGGCCATGATCGTATGCGCGGGATTGGCCCCGAGCGCATAGGCCGCCTCCATCACGATCGGCCCCTGAATGGCCCATTGCCCGCCGCCCGAGGGGATGAACAGGTTGACCAGCCCCGCCGAGAGGAAGGTCAGCAGCGGAAAGCTTTCGGGCGTGGCCACGGAGATGATCGTGTTGGAAAAGCTGGTCACCAGACCGGAGGCCGTCATCATCCCCGCAATCCCTGCATAAAGCGGGAACTGCACGATGATCCCCGCCGCAGCGGTCACGGCTTTACGGGCGGCAGCGGTATAGGCATCGGCATTGGGATGCAGCACCAGCCCCAGCGCCAGAAAGAGCAGGATCACCGTGTCCAAGGTGATCGCGAAACGGCTCTCGGCGATCTGGCCGGCCAGATAGGTCAGCACCAGAAGCCCCAATGCCAGAGTGGGCAGACGGCTATGCTCGACCCGTTCGGCGGGGCTCGGGGCGGCCCTGTCGGGGGTCTCTTGCGGTGCCTTCGGGGCCTCTTCATGTAGCAGGCGCGGGCAGGGCGGCTGCTTCTGCATCAGGAAGAACCCGACAAGCACCGCCAGAAGCGCCAGTGTCAGCGCGATATTCCACGGCGCGTAAAGAGTCTGTGCCACCGAGACGATGCCGATCTTGCTTTCCATGAAATGCCCCGGTGTGGCGATGACCAGCGGGATCGAGGAGGACGGGCCGCGCACCAGCTCGCCGCCATAGGCTGCCGCGACGATCAGCGGAAAATGCACCGCGACACGGCGCCCGACCTCGCGTGCCAGAACCGCGCCTGCCACCATGCCGAACCCCCAGTTGAGGTAATAGCACACAAAGCTCGTCACGATCACGATGACCAGCGCCTGACGCGGCGTGCTGGCCTGTGCCGCCAAGGCCCCGATCATCCGCTGCACCACCGGTGTCATCGCCAGAATATAGCCCGTCAGCAGCACCAGCGTCATCTGCATGGCGAATTTGAACAGCCCCGCAAAGCCGTCGCCCCAATAGCAGGCCATCTCCATCGCCGAGCGGCCCTCGACGCCGATCCCCAGCACGAAGACAATCGCGGTCAGCGCCAGTGCCAGTACGAAGGCGCTTGGCAGGTAACGTTCGACAAGACGTACCGAAAAACGTGTTATAAAATCCAATGGTTCCTCCTCCGGTCCCGTGGGGCATGGCGGCGGCAGGTGCCGTATTCCGGCTTGGCCGGACGGCCGCAGGCTCCTCCTCCTTGCGCAAGGCTATGCCGCGGGGGCGGGGCGGAGAAGCTGTATCGTTCGTATGTTGAGCGTTGTTCAAATACGGGCAGGAGATGTTCGCATACTGAACACCCCCGCGCCGCAGCCCCCCGCCCGCTTGGGGCAGGCGCGGGGGTCCGCCAGAGGCGGGCAGGCTCAGGCGGGCAGCTCAGGCGGGCAGGCGCACGCTTTTGCGCCAGACCATCCGGACCGGAAGTTGGACCATGCGCGTGTCACTCTCGGGGGTGGTCAGCCATTCGACCGCCTTCGCGACGATCTCGGCGGTGGGCTGGGCAAAGGTGTTCAGGGCATAGCTTTCCCAACCGGCCTGCGCGATATCGTCAAAGCCGATCACCGACAGCGCCTCGGGCACCGCAAGGGCGGCCTGCCGGAAGCCCGCGACCCGCCCCGCAAGGCTGGGCGTGCCCGCCGCCGAGTACACAAGGGCAAGCCTGTGGCATCCGGCGCGGCGCAGGGTGGTGAAGGCGGTCATGCCCGCGCGTCTTTCCGTGCGCGCCAATGCCATTTCGCTGTCTGGCCCCGAGACTGGTCGCGCGGCACCGCCCCAGACCATGACGGGCCGTGTGCGCAGCGCCGCCTATCTGGGCGATCATGTGGAATACGAGATCGAGAGCGAGCTGGGCCAGCTCTTCGCGATCGACCATGCCAATGCCACACCCTATGCGGTGGGCAGTCATCTGGCGCTGAGCTTCCGTGCGACGGGGCTGGCGCTCCTGCCCTGACATTTCCAAAGATTGCGAGACATATCATGACAGATACAGACCCTGCGGCCACCGCCGGAACGGTGGCAGACCGCGCGCGCTTTGCCAAAGAGCTCGCGCAGAATGCCGGCGCCTTGGCGCGCAGCTATTTCCTGCGCCGCTCCGAACTGGATATCGAGACCAAACGCTCGGCCCATGACCTCGTCTCCGAGGCCGACCGCGCGGTGGAGCGCATGATCCGCACCGCCATCGCCGCGCGCTTCCCCGAGGATGCGCTGGTGGGCGAGGAAGACGGGTGCCGCGCCGGGCGCTCGGGCTTTACATGGATCATCGACCCGATCGATGGCACGGCACCGTTTCTTGCGGGCATGCCCGGCTGGTGCGTCTCGATCGGGCTTGTCGATGCGCAGGGGCCTTTGGTCGGGGCGATCGAGGTGCCGATGCTGGCCGAGAGCTATCTTGCCCTGCGCGGGCAGGGGGCCACGCTGAATGACCGCCCGATCCGTGTGGCGCAGGCGCGGACGCTGGCCGACGGGCTGGTGGGGATCGGGGCGAATGACCGCATCTCGAACCGGAGCTTCGGCACCTTCCTTGCCGAATTCGGCGCGGCAGGCGGCGCGTGGGTGCGCTACGGGTCCGGCGCGCTCATGCTGGCTTGGGTCGCGGCGGGGCGGCTGATTGCCTATCTGGAGCCGCGGATGAATGTCTGGGACTGTATCGCGGCCCATTGCCTGATCGAGGAAGCCGGTGGCAGGGTCCGCCCCTTCGATCTGGACGAGGGGCTGATGATCCCTGCCCCCGTGCTGGGCGCAAGCCCTGCGGTCTTCGACACGCTCCAGCGGCTCGGGCGGCTGGAGGAGGATACATTCTGGGTGCCGCAGGCCATATCCGTCTAAGGCCCTGTTGTTTTTGTGAAAAACGTCATCTACCCGCCATTCGGCCCTGTATGCGCACCGACCCCTCCGGCGGGTTGCAAGGCCGGACCACCTAGGGGCGGGGCAAGGAAAAGGTTGCGTTTTCCCCCGATCCTGTATGATAAGTTGTCTGACTTATCTGTGAGGGAGCGGAGGGCGATCCTGCCTCCACCTCCCCGCATGTTCAGGGAGGATGTTCATGAGCAAGACCGACGCGGCTTCGGCCAAAGGCGAACGGGGGCAACGCCAGACCCTTGTCGCGAAGCTGGCGGAGGCATTGCGTGCCGAGATCGCGGCGGGGCATGTCGCCCCCGGCGCGAGGCTGCCCAGCGAAAGTGCGCTGACCAAGGCGCATGGGGTCAGCCGGACGGTCGTGCGCGAGGCCATCGCGGCGCTGCGCTCGGAGGGGCTGGTGGAGGCACGGCAGGGGGCGGGGGTCTTTGTGCTGGCCCCCGAAGCGCCCGTGGCCATGCCGTTCCGCAATCTTGATCCGCAGCGTGTCTCCTCGACGATCGAGCTGCTGGAATTGCGCAATGCCATCGAATCCGAGGCCGCAGCCCTTGCCGCCCAAAGGCTTGTTCCGCAATGGGAAGAGGCGCTGCTGGAGGCCAATGCAGGCTTTCGTGAGGCGGTGGCCCAAGGGCTGCCGACCGGCGAGGCCGATTACCGGCTGCATCTGGCTATTGCCCGCGCGACCGGCAATCCCCGCTTTCCCGAATTTCTGGAATTCATCGGCACCGGCATCATTCCGCGTGCAGCTTTGGGCGCGGGCGAGCCGAAAGACGAGCCGAGTTCCCGCGACTATCTTGCGCAGATCAGTGCCGAACATGACCGCATCGTGCAGGCGATCCTTGACCGCGATGAAGAGGCTGCCCGCACAGCGATGCGCACCCATCTGAAGGGCAGCTATCTGCGCTATCGGGCCATCCTGCGGTAAGCGGCGCGATCCTGCATATACATCATACAAGTTTGTTGACAGATTCGGATTTATGGGATTATTTGTCATACAAGCCCGAGGAGAGCGGGCGTAGTCGCGAGGAGGAGGCGATATGACCCCGCAAGATTTGAAAGAGGCCCTCGGGTCCGGACTGCTGTCATTTCCGGTCACCCATTTCGATGCCGAGGGCAATTTTGCCCCCGAAAGCTATCAGGCCCATATCGACTGGCTGTCGGGCTATGACGCGCCGGTGCTGTTTGCCGCAGGCGGTACGGGCGAGTTCTTCTCGCTGGCCCCGCGCGAGATTCCCGCCATTGTCGAGGCCGCGATCGAGGCCGCCTGCGGGCGCACCGCCATTGTCGCGGGCTGCGGCTATGGCACCGAGATGGCCACCGAGATCGCCCGTTCGGTCGAGAAGGTGGGCGGCGAGGGGATCCTGCTGCTGCCGCATTATCTGATCGATGCGCCGCAGGAGGGGCTTTATGCTCATGTGAAAGCGGTCTGCGATGCGACCGCGATGGGGGTGATGGTCTATAACCGCGACAATGCGGTGCTACAGGCCGATACGCTGGCGCGGCTGTGTGATGCCTGCCCGAACCTTGTGGGCTTCAAAGATGGCACCGGCGATATCGGGCTTGTGCGCCAGATCACCGCCAAGATGGGCGACCGTCTGACCTATCTGGGCGGGATGCCCACGGCCGAGCTGTTTGCCGAGGCCTATCTGGGGGCGGGCTTCACCACCTATTCCTCGGCCGTGTTCAACTTCGTGCCCGAGCTGGCGGTCGAGTTCTACCGCGCCCTGCGGGTAGGCGAGCGCGCCACCTGCGAGCGCATCCTCAACGAGTTCTTCTACCCGTTCATGGCCATCCGCAACCGCGCCAAGGGCTATGCCGTCTCGGCGATCAAGGCGGGTGTGCGCGCGCAGGGCTTTGACGCAGGCGCGGTGCGCTCGCCGCTCAAGGATCTCGACGGCGCGGAAATGGCGATGATGGAGGCGCTGATCGCGCCCTATCGCCGGAAGATCGCCGCCTGAGATGCGGTGAACTTGTCTGACAAGGCGCGGTGCGGACACGCTCTGCGCCGCAGGGCAGGCCCCTTGCTTGGGGGCCTGCGGGAGGGAGGATGACATGAAGATCGTGGCGGTGCGCACGCACCTTCTGGACCACAGGCTGACAACGGCCTTTGAAAGCGCCTCGATGCGTTTTGACCGCCGGACCCATGTTCTGGTCGAGATCGAATGCGCCGATGGCACGATCGGCTGGGGCGAATGTCTGGGGCACGCACGCCCCAATGCGGCGGTGGTGGCCACCTATGCGCAATGGCTGATCGGGCAGAACCCGCTCGAGACCGAGAAGATCTGGGCCACGCTCTATAACGCGCTGCGCGATCAGGGCCAGCGCGGGCTGACGGTCACGGCGCTCTCGGGCATCGACATGGCGCTGTGGGATATCAAGGGCAAGCATTTCGGCGTGCCGGTCTCGACCCTTCTGGGCGGGCGCTTCCGCGAGACGATCCGCGCCTATGCCACGGGCTCGTTCAAGCGCGACGGGGTGGACCGCGTGGAGGATAATGCCGCCGAGATGGCCGGTCACCGCGCGGCGGGCTTCCATGCCTGCAAGATCAAGATCGGCTTCGATGTCGAGGAGGATCTGCGGGTAATCCGCGCCGTGCGCGAGGCGATCGGTCCCGAGATGCGGCTGATGATCGACGCCAATCATGGCTATGACGCGATCGAGGCGATGCGGGTCGGGCAGGCCGCGGCGGAATACGGGATCGACTGGTTCGAGGAGCCGGTCGTGCCCGAGCAGCTTGGCGCCTATCGCGAGCTGCGCGCGCGTCAGCCGATCCCGCTTGCAGGCGGCGAGACATGGCATACCCGCTGGGGCTTCCGCGAACCCATCGAGACGCGGGCGGTCGATATCGTCCAGCCCGATCTGGCGGGCTGCGGCGGCTTTACCGAGGCGCGGCGCATCGCGGATCTGGCGGCGCTGCATGGCGTGCGGGTCGTGCCGCATGTCTGGGGGACGGCGGTGCATATCGCGGCGGCGCTGCAATTCATGGCGGCGATGGTTCCCTCGCCCATGCGTCGTGCGCCGCTCGAGCCGATCATGGAATTCGACCGCACCCATAACCCTTTCCGTCAGGCCATCGTCACCACGCCGATCGAGCATGTGAACGGTGTGCTGGCCATCCCCGATGGCCCAGGCCTCGGGATCGAGATCGACCGCGCCGCTCTGGCCGAATTCGCGCCCAAGGAGGATCGCGCATGATCACCCGCAAACTCGACGGTGCGGCCCTTGTGCCCGCCCTGCCCAAGGGCACCATCGACACACAGATGCATATGTATCTGGCGGGATTTCCGGCGCGCGAGGGCGGGCCGGGCCTGCCGCCTGCGCCGCTGCCCGATGCCGGAGCCTATCGCCGCGTGATGCGCTGGCTCGGGATCGACCGTGTTGTGATCACGCAGGGCAATGCGCATCAGAATGACAATGGCAATCTTCTGGCCTGCCTGCGCGAGATGGGCGATGTAGCGCGCGGGGTTGCGGTGATCTCGGGCGCGACGCCAGAGGCCGAGCTGGCGCGACTGGATCAGGCCGGTGTCGTGGGCGCAAGGATCATGGATCTGCCCGGCGGCGCGCAGGGGCTTTCGGCGCTTGAGGCCGTTGATGCGCGCGCCGCCGAGATGGGCTGGATGCTGGCGGTGCAATTCGATGGCAACCGTCTCCTTGATCTAGAGCCGCGGCTCAAGATGCTGAAATCGCGCTGGGTTCTGGATCATCACGGCAAGTTCTTTGCCGGTGCGGGGGCCGATGAGACCTCTGCGCTCAAGCGGCTCATTGATGGCGGGCGGATGTGGTACAAATTCGCCGGTGCCTATGAGAGCTCGCGCAGGGGCGGGCCGGATTTTGCCGATGTGGCCGTCTATGCCCGCGAGATCGCGGCCCATGCGCCCGAGCGCATCGTCTGGGGCACCAACTGGCCGCATAACGCCGCCCGCACCACCGACGCTTACCCCTGCGACAAGGCGCTCTGCGAGACGGCGCTTGGCTGGCTGCCCGATCTGGCGGCGCGCCAGCGGGTTTTGGTGGACAATCCGCAGGAGCTTTACGGCTTTGCCCCCATCGGCTGAGGGGCGGCCATGAACAGTCCGGTGGGCGCCTCGGGAGGAGGGGCGCGCACCGGTCGGGCGCCACGCGCAAGGGTGGCGCCGCAGGGCAGGGGGATGCCCCTTGTCCGCAAGATCACCGGTCGGTTGCGGCTGCCGGAAACTGCAAAAGGCCCCCTGAAGGGCCGATCAAGGGAGGAAATTATGACACTTCACACCACAATGATCGCAGCACTTGCCGCCTCGACGCTTTGCGCGGGCGGGGCAATGGCCTGCGAGACGACACTGCGCTCGGCCGATACCCATCCCGATGGCTATCCGACCGTCGAGGCGGTCAAATATATGGGCAAACAGCTTGAGGAAAAGACCGGCGGCCGGCTTTGCATCGAGGTCTTCCCTTCGGCGCAGCTGGGCGAGGAAAAGGATTCGATCGAGCAGACCCAGTTCGGCGTCATCGATATGGTCCGTTCCAGCCTCGGGCCGTTTAACAACATGATCCCCGAGACGCAGGTCGTCTCGCTGCCCTATATCTTCCGCTCCGAAGACCATATGCACCATGTCGTCGATGGCCCGATCGGGGACGAGATCGCGGCGGCCTTCGAGCCCAATGATCTGGTGGTGCTGGCCTATTATGATGGCGGCTCGCGCAGCTTCTACAATTCCAAGCATCCGGTGAAGAGCATCGCGGATCTCAAGGGCCTCAAGTTCCGCGTGCAGCAATCGGATGTTTTCGTCGATATGATGGATGCGCTTGGCGCCAATGCGACCCCCATGCCTTATGGCGAAGTCTATTCCGCGATCCAGACCGGCGTGATCGACGGGGCCGAGAACAACTTCCCCTCCTATGACAGCTCGGGCCATGCCGAGGTCGCCAAATACTATACCAATGACCAGCATCTGATCATGCCCGAGGTGCTTGCCATGTCGAAGAGCACCTTCGACAGGCTCTCGCCCGAGGATCAGGCGGCGGTAAAAGCGGCGGCCAAGGCCTCGGTGCCGGTGATGCGCGATCTCTGGGCCAAGCAGGTTCAGGCCTCGATCGAGAAGGTCAAGGCCGGTGGGGCCGAGGTGATCATGGATGTCGACAAGCAGCCCTATATCGACGCGATGGCGCCGCTTTATGACAAATATGCCAACACGCCCGAACTTAAGGATCTGGTGAAACGCATTCAGGAAACCCAGTGATGGAGGCCCGCCCGCAGATGTCTGATCCGTTCCTGTCCCGCTCGGCCCCAGATGCGCGGGCGGCCTCTGCCTACCGCCAGGCGATGCTTCGCCTGGCCACCGTCACCGGCTGGATCGGCACGGCGGCGCTCTGGGTGGCAGGGACCGGCCTCGTCCTGATGACGGCCATCGTTTTCCTGCAGGTGGTGTGCCGCTATCTCCTTGGCTTTTCACTGCAATGGGCCGAGCCCGGCGCGGTGCTGATCATGGGATGGTTCATTTTCTTGGGCGCCGCCGTGGGCATCCGCGAGGGCTATCACCTGTCCTTCGATGTGCTTCTTTATATCCTGCCAAGCTGGCTCAAACCCGTCCTTTTCACCATTTCGGAACTCGTCGTGGGCGCGTTCGGGGTCGGTATGGCCTATTATGGCTGGGAACTCGCCGCCAAGGTCGCCAAAAACGTCATCCCCACGCTGGGGCTCTCGCGGGCATGGGATTTCGCACCGCTGATCGGGGGCGGCGTCCTTCTGGCCCTCTTCTGTGTCGAACGCATCCTGCGCCGTGGCGCGGGCCTGCCAACCGTGCGCTTCGGCGACGATGCGATCGAGGAGTAATCCATGGAACTCGTTATCCTTTTCGGAAGTTTCGTCTTTTTGCTGCTGATCGGCACGCCGGTCGCTTTCTGTCTGGGCATCGCTAGCCTTGCCACCGTGGCCTATATGGGCCTGCCGCCCGTGGTGGTGTTCCAGCGGCTCAATTCCGGCGTCTCGGTCTATTCGCTGATGGCGATCCCCTTCTTCATCTTCGCGGGCGATCTGATGGTGCGCGGCGATATCGCGCGCAGGCTCGTGGCCTTTGCCGCCGCCCTCGTGGGGCATCTGCGCGGCGGGCTCGGTCAGGTCAATATCGCGGCCTCGCTGATGTTTGGCGGCGTCTCGGGCTCGGCCACCGCCGATGCCTCCGCAGTGGGCGGCCTCATGGTGCCGCAGATGAAAGCACGCGGCTATGGCGCGGATTATGCGGTCAATATCACCGTCGTTTCCTCGATCATCGCGCTGATGATCCCGCCCTCGCATAACATGATCATCTATTCGATCGCGGCGGGCGGGCGGCTCTCGATTGCCGATCTTTTCACCGCAGGCATCATTCCGGGCTTTGTGCTGGCGCTGGCGCTGATGGGGGCGGCATGGTTTGTGGCCAAGCGGCGCGACTACCCGCGCGAGGCCTTTCCGGGCTGGTCGATGCTGGGGCAGCTGTTTCTGTCGGCGGTGCCGGGCCTGATCCTGATCGCGATCATCTTTGGCGGCGTGCGCTCGGGCGTCTTTACCGCCTCCGAAAGCTCCAATATCGCGGTGATCTATGCGCTTGGCGTGACGCTTCT
Organism: Thioclava sp. GXIMD4216; assembly: GCF_037949285.1. Taxonomy (NCBI): domain Bacteria; kingdom Pseudomonadati; phylum Pseudomonadota; class Alphaproteobacteria; order Rhodobacterales; family Paracoccaceae; genus Thioclava; species Thioclava sp. GXIMD4216. Next base: position 65,876 of record NZ_CP149929.1, on the reverse strand, counting down.
GGTCTATCGCAGCCTCTCGTGGCACGATTTCAAAGAGGCAACCCTTGCCGCCGTACGCACCACCGCGATGGTGCTGATGGTGATCGGCTGCGCGGCCTGTTTCGGCTGGCTGCTGGCCTATCTCAAGGTGCCCGCGCAGATGGTGGCCTTCCTGCACAGCGTCTCCGACAACCCCATCGTCATCCTGCTGCTGATCAACGTGATGCTGCTGATCCTCGGCACCTTCATGGATATGTCGCCGCTGATCGTGATCACCACCCCGATCTTCCTGCCGGTGGCGCAGGCCTTCGGGATCGACCCGATCCATTTCGGCGTCATCCTGATCCTCAATCTCGGGATCGGCCTGTGTACGCCGCCCGTAGGCTCGGTCCTCTTTGTGGGCTGCGCCGTGGGCCGGATCGGCATCGGGCAGGTGCTGCGCTCGATCTGGCCCTTCTATCTGGCGGCGTTCGGGGTGCTGCTGCTGGTGACCTATATCCCCGCGCTCTCGCTCTGGCTGCCCGCGCTCTTCCACTGAGCCATCCGGCCCGACCGGCCCCTCCTGCGGGCCGGTCCGCTTTTGACAAAGGAGATGACCTTGAAACGACTTCTGATCACAGGGGCTGCCGGTGGGGTCGGGCGTGCGATGCGCCCCCGTCTGCGCGATCTGGCCCAGACGCTTCGACTGGCCGATATGATCGCGATCACCGATGCGGGCGCGCATGAGGAAACCGTGTGCTGCGATCTCAACGATGCGCAGGCCGTGCGCGAGATGGTGCGGGGCTGTGATGGCATCCTGCATCTGGGCGGCAAATCCACCGAAGGGGATTTCGAGACCATTCTCGAGGGCAATATCCGCGGCACCTATAACCTCTACGAGGCGGCGCGGGCCGAAGGGATCTCCCGCGTGCTCTTTGCCTCCTCGAACCATACGATCGGCTTTTACGAGCAGGATCAGCGCCTGAAGACGACCGACCCGATGCGCCCCGACAGCCTCTATGGCGTGTCCAAATGCTTCGGCGAGGCGCTGGCCTCGATGTATCACGACAAATTCGGCATCGAGACCGCCATCGTGCGCATCGGGTCGTGTTTCGAGACGCCCGCCAATCACCGGATGCTCTCGACATGGCTCTCCTATGACGATTTCGCGGCTCTCGTCGCCTGCGTCTTCCGCGCGCCCGAACTCGGCTGCCCCGTGATCTGGGGCGCCTCGGACAATACCGCAGGCTGGTGGCAGGGCATGGGGGCCGACGCCATCGGCTGGCATCCCAAGGACAATGCCGAGAGCTTCCGTGCCGCCGTCGAGGCGATGGGCCCCAAGCCGCCCGCCCATGACCCAAACAGCCGTTATCAGGGCGGCATGTTCACCGCCGAGCCGATCCACCGGCGCGAGGAGGCGGTCCTCTGAGGGCCGCGCCTCCAAAGCTTCCCCAATTCCGAACGAGACGGAGAGTTCACATGAGTTTCACCCCGCATGGCAAACATCTGATCGCAGGCGCATGGATCGGCACCGAGGAGAGCTTTGCCTCCGAGCCCGCGCATGGTCCGGTGCATCGCTTCTCGGTGGGCACGCCCGCGCTTGTCGATCAGGCCTGCAAGGCCGCCGAAGAGGCGTTCTGGAGCTATGGCTATAGCCCGCGCGAGACCCGCGCCGCCTTCCTCGAGACCATCGCCGAGGAGATCGAGGCCCGCGCCGAGGCGATTACCGAGATCGGCACGCAGGAGACCGGCCTCCCGGTGGCGCGGCTTCAGGGCGAGCGGGGGCGCACCACGGGCCAGCTACGCCTCTTTGCCGCCCATATCCGCAAGGGGGAGTATCTCGACCGCCGGATCGACCCCGCCCAGCCCGAGCGCCAGCCTGCCCCGCGCCCCGAGATCCGCCTGATCGAGCGCCCCATCGGCCCCGTGGCGGTGTTTGGTGCCTCCAACTTCCCGCTCGCCTTCTCGACGGCGGGGGGCGATACGGCGGCCGCCCTTGCGGCGGGCTGCCCCGTGGTGGTCAAGGGGCATTCCGCCCATCCCGGCACTGGCGAGATCATCGCCGAGGCGGTGGCTGCGGCGATTGCGCGCTGCGGGCTCGATGCGGGCGTCTTCAGCCTCATTCAGGGCGGCAACCGCCATGTGGGCCAAGCCCTTGTCGAGCATCCCGATATCAAGGCGGTGGGCTTTACCGGCTCGCTGGCAGGCGGGCGGGCGCTGTTTGACCTCTGCGCCAAGCGGCCCGAGCCGATCCCGTTCTTTGGCGAGCTGGGCTCGGTCAATCCGATGTTCGTGCTGCCTGCGGCCCTTGCGGCCAAGGCGGAGGCGCTCGGCGCGGGCTGGGCGGCCTCGCTGAGCATGGGGGCAGGGCAGTTCTGCACCAATCCGGGGATTGCGGTGGTGCCTGCGGGCGCTACGGGCGATGCCTTTGTCGCCGCCACCGCCGAGGCGCTGGCCAAGGTCGGGCCGCAGGTCATGTTGACCCAAGGGATCGCGCGCGCCTATGCCGAGGGCAAGGCACGGTTTGACGCGCGCAATTCGGTCCGGCCGGTGATGACCACCGAAAGCACGGGCCGCGAGGCCAGCCCCAATCTCTACGAGGTCGCGGCAGGGGCTTTCCTCGAGGATCATGCGCTCGGCGAGGAGGTCTTCGGGCCGCTCGGGCTTGTGGTGCGCGTGGGCGCGGCCGAAGAGATGCGCGCTCTGGCCAAGGGCTTCGAGGGGCAGTTGACCGCGACGATCCTGATGGAAGAGGCCGATACCGATCTGGCCCGCGCCCTTCTGCCGGTGCTTGAACGCAAGGCGGGGCGCGTTCTGGTGAACGGCTTCCCGACGGGGGTCGAGGTGGTGGACAGCATGGTGCATGGCGGCCCCTATCCGGCCTCCACCAATTTCGGCGCGACCTCGGTGGGCACACTGGCCATCCGCCGCTTCCTGCGGCCTGTCTCCTACCAGAACCTCCCCGCGGCGCTTTTGGTCGGGGATCTCGTGGCCGCGCCCTGAGAGAGGGGGTCTCGCGCGCGGAGGGCGAGGGGTTAGTCGGCCTCAAAGCCCAGACGCGCGAGACATCCGCGCCCGCGTCGCGCGGCATGGCGATATAGTCCTCGCGCCGTGCGGGGTCGAAGCGGAAGAGCGGGAAGGCGATGGAGAGCGCGCCGACCGACTTGCCCAGATGGTTGCGCAGTGGCACCGCCACACAGCGCACCCCGGCCTCGCTTTCCTCGATTTCCTGTGGGTCGTGCTTTTCGTGGCCATCGCGTGCTGTGCGATTGTGGCCAGACTGGCCTGCCGGTCCTGCGAGAGCGTCTCAAGCACCGCCAACACCTTCAGCACCGGGGCGACATTGCCGGATTTCTGAGCTTTTGCGTCCATCCGGACATTTCTGTAATTCTGAAAAAGTTATAAAAAATCAACCCCTCAGAAGGCATATCAAGTAATTGTTTTTTAATGGGATTTACAAAAATGGATTGACGTTTTGTTTTCTTGAATCTGAATATGGCCCATACTTCCTTAATTCATGAAATGGCGTTCCATAAATATAAAGGATGGGGCTTCGGGAGGAGGTCCGCGGGCTGGGAATGAGCCCCTGGGATCAGGCTTTATGGCCTCTGCCGCTATGCCCGATTGACGGGGCGGGCGCGACCCATGCAGATTATCCATGACTGGTTCGGGGCGCGGCTAGCCGAGGGCACGCCCACCACGGAGGCGATGGCCAAATTCGGCGATCTGGTGGCCGAAAAGACGGGCGGCAAGGTCACGGTGACCTTCTTCCCCGATGGCCGGCTTGGCGGCGAGCGCGAGCTTGTCGGGATGGTCACGATACTGGGGGCGGCCCCGATCGCGTATGGACCAGAGCGAGGTCTATACCTCGATCCAGTAGGGCGTGCTCGATGGCGCCGAGACTAACGAATATGCCCTGACGGTCGCGCCATGGCGAGGTGGCAAAATACTATGGTTACGACATGCATTCCCGATATCGTGCTGATCTTGACGGCGGCGCTGCGCAGGGTTCCCGATCTCTTCATCGGCACCCTCTGCTGCGGGCTTCTGGCGGGGATGGTGGCGTCCGCCGCGTCCTTGAGTGGGTTCGGCCAGCACGTCCATTGCCGTCAATCCAAGCCCCTGCACAACGACCGGCTCCGCAGCCGCAATCGCTTTCCTTCGGCTTTGCAGATCATCGTGTGCGTCATGACCTGTGGGGATAATCAGATCTGAAACATCCACCACACTGCCTTCGGCACAAATCATCGCCAAAGCCACACCAAGATTGCCCGAAGACGCTCCAATCAGCCGTGTTTGCGGACCAATGCGGCCTGCAAGCGCAAGGGCGGAAATCATCCCGCGCGCAGCCTTTATCTTGATAGATCCAGCGGGGTTGAGCGCTTCGATTTTCAAAAATACGCGCGCGGCGCACAGGCCCTGAACTTCAATAAAAGCGCTGTCCGTCAATAGATCGCTCGTCAACTAAACCATTTTCTTTTAAGGATGACTTCGTCACCCAACGCGTTCCACCGGGATCGGACGACCTATGCTGCGGTCAGAAAACAGCCGACAACTTTGATGTAAAAACCATGCAGCTCCGTCTCATTGCAGAAATAGGGTCAGGGGCTTCATAAGCGTGAGGGGCGTGTCTGCGAGTATTCAGTCCAGAGTGGCCACTCAGATACAAGAGTTCTCCGTCTTCAAAATGGTTCCGCTCGATCATACGCTAGGCGGTTGAGCGATGCTTGCTGATTTCAGCCGCGATCTTGCTGACCGGCATTTTACGTTCAGCAGGCCTCTGATCGCGCGTCTTTCACGCAAACTGAGTTCTGCGTGCTCCATGCCCGTTTTCCTTGCTTCTCAGCAAGTCAGGGGGGCGCAACCCGGTCTAGAATGTGTCCAAGGTAATCCTATAAGCCTTATAATCCGTCTTATGTATATTCATTATCGATATAATACCTCAATCTGGTCCTGAAGCAGCCGATCGAGAAGACGGAATATGCGGGGCAATCAGGCGCTTGATCAGACATCCTCAGGCACCGCGACCGGGGTCGACCTGCGCGCAAAGAGCCCAAAAGGCAGTTTCACACGAAGGCTTCCCCAGTCGGCGCGATCTGTCAAAACGGTCCGAAGCGCGTATGATGGGGCCTTGGAAACCCGACAGGCGCCTTTCGGGCCAGGTGGTCGCGGCAGGCCCCCTGTGCATCAAAGGGCTGTGCACCAAAGGGGCCGAGGGCCTGACGGAGGGGGGCGCCGGTTTACTGCCCCGCCTCTCTCTGGTGCCGGATCACCAGAATGGTCACGGCATCCTCGTCGATCCGGTATCGGGCGACATATCCGCTGTCACCGAACTCGATGGGCCATTCCCGAAACTCTTCGGGCAGATCATCGACCATCCGGCCAAGATGGGGGTGCGCGCCAAGGATCTTCACGCCCTGACGAATGGCCTCACCAGCACGGCGGGCCGCATCAGGGTTTTTGGGGCGCAGGAAATCGCGGAGCCGTTGCAGGTCCCGAATGGCTGCGGGGGCAAATCTTACTTGTGGCATTCAGGCGCGGGCAGCTCGTTATCCGTTCCCCAGCTTTCCAGCCAGCGGTCCACCTCTTCCGCCGTTGCGTGAAGGCCCGTCTCTTGGAATTCTTCCCAAGCCTGTGCCGTGTCGCGGCGCAAGGCCTCGCGCTTCTCCTCGCGTTCGACATATTGCGAGATCGCCTCCCGCATGATCCAATGCGGCGTGCGCTGCCGTGCCTGCGCCAGATGCCGAACGCGGCCCTTCATGTCATCATCGAGCTTGATGGATGTTGCCGATGCCATGCGTTCCTCCGTATCGAAAGGTAATACCTTTCGATACCATATGCTATTTCGCGCAGAGTCGTCTAGGGCCAGCTCGCCTGTGACCCCTGATAACCAAAGCCGAGAAGGAATGGTTTGCCCCGCAATCATCGACAGGCAAGCGTGCGCCGTCTTGCGCAGAAGGTCTTCTGCGGCATACGGCCTGTCATGTGGCGCGGCGGGGGCTGTCCGTTTCACGCTTTCGGCAGGGCCGCGAAACTTGCCAGACCGAAAAGGGGGGCCTTGCCGCACAGGGCGTCGAACTGCTGGCGCAGGCCCGCCTCGTCCAGTGCCGTGCCGATCACCACCAGACGGTTTCCGGCCTGCCCCTCGGGCCAGCCCTCCAGCCGCAGATTGGGGTAGAGCCTGTGGCCCACCGCATGCACCACCACCGGACGCGAGGGGTCATCGCGCAGCGCCACCAGCCCCTTGATCCGCAGCAGCCCGTTATCGGGACGGGCGGTCAGGCGCATCAGAAACTGCCGCAGCGCCGTCTCGTCCAGCGGTGCGTCGCTGGTCAGCGGCACCGCCAGCACCTGCCCGTGCCGGTTGAGACTGTGGAAATGGCCGCCCCCCTGCGGTTCCTGCGCGGTTTCGGCGGCCAGCCAGTCCTCGACCTTCTCGCCCTTGCCAAGGGCGGTATAGCTGCCCGGTTGCAGCAGCACGGCCGGATCGAACCCTGCCGCCTGCGTATCATGCACGAGAACCGCGGGGTTCATCGCGCGCAGCGCCTGCGGCAGATCGCCTGCGGGGGCAAGATCGGTTTTGCTCAGCACCACATGATCGGCGAAGGCGATCTGGCGCAGGCTTTCGGGATGGGCCTCCAGCGCGGCCTCGACCCCCAGCACATCGACCACCGTGATCACCCCCGACAGGCGGAAAGCGCGCGCCACGGCATGATCGGCCAGCGACACCGCCGCCAGCCCGCCCGGAATGAGGCTGTTGACGATCGGGGCAGGATCGGCAAGGCCGGTGGTTTCCACGATCACCCGCGCAAAGGGCGGCAGGCTGCCATTGCGCCGACCGACCAGCAATTCGTCCAGCGAGGCGCGCAGGTCGCTGCCGACCGTGCAGCAGATACAGCCCGTCGTGGTGACGGTGGCGCGCGTCTCGCGGCCCTTGCGCACCAGATCATGATCCACCGGCACCAGACCGAATTCGTTGATCACCAGTGCCGAGTCCTGAAACCTCGGGTCCTGTAGCAGGCGGTTGAGCAATGTGGTCTTGCCCGCGCCCAGAAATCCGGTCAGCAGGAAAACGGGGATCTGTTGGGAGGCTCTGGTCATGGAAGGTCCTTTCGCGGTGGGCCGCTTCCGGCCATATGGGCAGAGCGGCGGAAAAGTGCAATCTCCGGCGGTGGTGGCGGGCTTTCAGGCGGTGCTCTCGCCCAGATAGCCCGTGGTCAGAAGATGTTCGGTGAGTGGCACGATGGCCAGCGCGTCACATAGCGCGGCCACCTCGTCATCGGAGAAATCCTGCACGATCATGACGAATCTGCTGTGCCTGTCGGGGGCCTGCCAGCCGGTCAGCGGCAGGGGCGGATGGAAGATATGCTGCACGCCATGCACGGCAAAAGGATAGGCCATATCCTGCAGATGCACGATCCCCTTGAAGCGCAGCACATCCGCGCCCCTGCGCGCCATCAGCACATCCATCCACAGATCGAACCGGCTGGCCGTAAGCGGGGCCTCGACCTCCCAGGACACCGTGCGGATCCGCGACAGGTGCTCGGGGTCGGAAGCCGGCACCCGTGTCGCGATCCATGCGCGCGCCGATACGCCGGACATGCTCTCGGACATGGCCGCATCGAAATGGCCCAGATGCCGCAGCCTGTCGGGGGGAAGGCGGCCCTGCACCACCGGCACGATCTCTGCGGCAGGGTTCAGCCGCGCGATCTGCGGCCGCGGGCTCCGGGCCTGTGGCTGCGCCTCGGGAAGGTCGGTTTTGCTCAGCACGACCAGATCGGCCAGCGCGACCTGCCGCTGTGCGGCGGTGGAGCGGCGCAGGTTGGCCGCCCCTGTCACCGCATCCACCACCGTCACCACCCCGTCCATCCGGTAATGCTCGGCCAGCACGGGGTCGGTCAGCAGCGTGTGCAGGATCGGTGCCGGATCGGCCAGCCCCGTCGTCTCCAGCACCACCCTGTCAAAGCCGATCTCTGCGGCCAGACGGCGCGCGACCAGATCGCGCAGAAGATCGCGCAAATCGCCCCGCAGCGTACAGCACAGGCAACCCGATGGCAGCAGGATGACCTCCTCGGTGCTGGCGCGCATCAGGCTATGATCAATGCCGATCTCACCGAATTCATTCACGATCACCATCGTGTTCGCAAAGGTCTCATGGGCCAGCATCTCTTTGATAAGCGTCGTTTTTCCGCTGCCCAGAAAGCCGGTGATCAGGGTGAGGGGACAGGGGATCGGGGCGGGCATGGCAGGGACTTTCGGGCCGGAAACAGGCGGGGGCCGCGCCGCAGGGGCACAGGGCGCGGGGTCCGAAAACTGTTATAATATAACAAAAGCGACCGCAAGGGGGCGTCGCCGCCGCTAGCGCGCCTGCGGCGCCAGAGCCCCCAGAGGCAGCGACGGGCGCGTTCTCATATGCTCCAGCACGAAAGACGAATTCACGCTGCGCGGACCGGTCCGCGCGGCCAGCTCCTCGTAGAAACGGTCGAAGGCGGCCATGTCGCGCACCAGCACCCGCAGCAGGAAATCATGGCTGCCGGCAAGGCGGTAGACATCGCGGACCGCCTCCATCGCGTCGGTCACGTCCAGAAAGTTCTGGCGCCAGTGCGCGCTATGCTCGGCCGCCTCCACAAAGACGAAAGCGGTCAGATCCAGCCCGAAGGCGCGCGGGTCCAGCACCGCCACACGCCCCCTTATGGTGCCGGCCTCCTCGTGTTTCTGGATCCGTTTCCAGCACGGCGTCTGCGACAGGCCCACACGGTCGGCAATTCTGGCCACCGGCAGGGTGGCATCGGTTTGCAGCAGATCGAGGATCTTCAGATCGATGCGGTCAAATGGCATTTTACCCTCCCCTTTTCGCAAGACATCTCTTGCCCGAAGCAGAGCATGACAGGTTTTTCCTTAATGTCGATCATCTTTATCGTGATTTAGGGATTATGGCTCGCCAAGCCCCGTGCAAGGCTTTAGACTTGCCCCGGCCAAGGGCCATCCGCGCCCCGTCAACGCCGCCAGAGGACCTGCCGCCATGCTGACCCTGAAGACCAAATATGCCCTGAAGGCGCTGGCTGTTCTGGCAGACGAGAAAGCCCTGCCCGAGGCGCAGCCCCTGCGGATCGAGGCCATCGCCACCCGTTCGGGCACGCCGAAACGCTTTCTGGAGCATATCCTGCTGGATCTCAAACGGGCGGGGATCATCGGCAGCCGTCGCGGGCGTCATGGCGGCTACGAGCTGATCAAGGCCGCCGCTCAGGTCTCGCTGGCCGAGGTGCTGCGCCTGATCGACGGCCCGCTGGCCCCGCTGCCCTGCCTGTCGCGCAATGCCTATCGCAAATGCGAGGATTGCGACGAGGCCACCTGCCGCGTGCGGGCGGTGTTTGGCGGCTATTATGCGGCCTATCTGCTGATGATCGAATCGCTGACACTGGCCGATCTGCAAGAAGACGCGCAGCCGCTGGAGCGGTTTTCCCTGCCCCTGCCCCCCGCCGGAGAATAAACTTCTCCCATCGGGGGGCAGAAGGCCGAGGATTTGCTTTTGTAAAACACGACTGACTCTGTCGTAATTGTCGTGTAAACAATCGCAAAGGAGGGTCCCATGACCCGCAGCTATTCGCCCGACCTTCCGCTTTCGGCCCAGATCCGGCCCGACTGGGTGCACGAAATCCCGCCTCCCAGTCCCAGACCCAGTCCCAAACTCCGGCCCAGACCCGCCACGCCAGACCGCAGATCGACGCTGGTGCAATGGGCCTTCGGGGCCGCGCTTTTGGGGCTTGGCATCGTGATGGGCGGCACGCTAGCCCGTGCCGAGACGGCGAAAGAAACGGCGGTCGATATTCTCAATGTCTCTTATGACCCGACGCGGGAATTCTACCGCGATTATAACGAGATGTTCCGCCAGAGCTGGCAGGCGCAGGGCCATCCCGCGCCGATCCTGCGGCAATCGCATGGCGGCTCCGGCGGGCAGGCGCGGGCGGTGATCGACGGGCTGGACGCGACGGTGGTCACGCTGGCGCTTGCCGCCGATATCGACGCGATCGCGGCCCAAAGCGGCAAGATCCCCGCCGACTGGCAAAGCCGCCTGCCCCATCACGCGGCCCCCTATAGCTCGACCATCGTGTTTCTGGTGCGCAAGGGCAATCCCAAGGGGATCAGGGATTGGGACGATCTGGTGCGCGACGGTGTCTCGGTGATCACCCCCAATCCCAAAACCTCCGGCGGAGCGCGCTGGAACGTGCTGGCGGCATGGGCATGGGCGCAGGACCATTACGGCGGCGACACGCCCCGCATGCGCGCCTATCTGAAGGCGCTCTTCGCCCATGTGCCGGTGCTCGATACCGGCGCGCGTGGCGCGACCAACAGCTTTGTGCAGCGCGGGATCGGGGATGTGCTGCTGGCCTGGGAGAACGAGGCCCTTCTGGCACAACAGAAATCCGGCGGGCAGGGGTTCGACATCATCGTGCCGTCGGTCTCCATTCTGGCCGAGCCGCCCGTTGCGGTGGTCACGGGCAATCTGACCTCGCCCGCGCAGGCGCAGGCCGCGCAGGCCTATCTGGAGGGGCTCTATAGCCCCGCCGCACAGGCGCTGGCCATGAAGCACCATTACCGCGCATGGGAGAGTGCGGCCGCCGACCCTGCCGATCTGGCGCAATTCCCGCCGCTCAAACGTGTCCCGATCGACCATTTCGGGGGCTGGCAGAAGGTCCAGCCCGCCTTCTTCGGGCAGGGCGGGATCTTCGACCAGATCTATGAGGATAACTGAGATGCGCGCCCTGCTGTTGCGCAGCTCCCCTTTGCCGGGCTTCGGTCTGGCCGCAGGGGGGATGGTCTGCGCGCTCACGCTTATCGTGCTGCTGCCGCTGGCGGCGCTGCTGGGGCGCGGGGTGGCGATCGGTCCGGTGGAGCTGTGGCAGATGGTCGATACCCGCCGGATCAGGGCGGCGCTGGAGCTGTCTTTCCGCATGGCGGCGCTGGCCTCGCTGTTCAATCTGGTCTTCGGGCTGGCGCTGGCATGGGTGCTGGTGCGCTACCGCTTTGCCGGACGCAGGGCGCTGGATGCGGCGGTCGATCTGCCCTTCGCGCTGCCCACCGCCGTGGCGGGCATCGCCCTGACCACGCTTTACGCCCCGAATGGCGCGCTGGGGCGGATGCTGGCCCCCTTGGGCCTGCAGATCGCCTATAGCCAGACAGGGATCTGCCTTGCGCTGGTCTTTATCGGCCTGCCCTTCGTGGTGCGCACGGTGCAGCCCGTGCTGGAAGAGATCGACCGCACCCTCGAGGAAGCCAGTGCCACGCTCGGGGCCAGCCGTGGCTATACGCTGCGCCATGTGGTGCTGCCGATGCTGGCCCCCGCCCTGATGACGGGCTTTGCCTTGGCGCTGGCGCGCGCGGTGGGGGAATATGGCTCGGTCATCTTCATCGCCGGCAACCTGCCCTTCCATACCGAGATCGCGCCGCTGCTGATCGTCATCAAGCTCGAGGAGTTCGACTATGACGGCGCAAGCGCCATCGGGCTGGCCATGCTGGCGGTCTCTTTCGGGATGCTGCTGGTGATCAACCTGCTGCAACTCTGGGCGCGGCGGCAGGGCTGAGCCCGCCGTCCCGCCGCTACCCCTTCCTCCCTTCCTGCACTGCGAAAGGCGCCTGCCCATGTCCGCTTTCCCGGCCCCCGAGCCCCCGCCGGTCACCACCGAATCCCGACCAACGCGCCTGCTGCTGACCGGCGCGGTGCTGCTGGTCTGTGCCGTGGTGCTGCTGGCACCGCTGGTGCTGGTCTTTGTCGAGGCGCTGCGCGAGGGGGTGGCTGTCGCATGGCGCGCGCTTGGCACGCCCGATGCGCGCTCGGCGATCCGGTTGACGCTGCTGGTCTCGGCGCTGGCCGTGCCGCTGAACGCGCTTGCGGGCCTTGCCACCGCTTGGGCGGTGGCGCGGTTCGACTTTCGCGGCAAGACCCTTGTGATGACACTGATCGACCTGCCCTTCTCGGTCTCGCCGGTGGTGGCGGGGCTGGCGCTGGTGCTGCTGGCGGGGTCGAACGGGCTGCTGGGCGCATGGCTGGCCGCGCATGATCTGCGGCTGATCTTCGCCCTGCCGGGGATTGTCTGGGCCACGCTGTTCATCACCTTTCCCTTTGTCGCCCGCGAGCTGATCCCGATCATGCTCGAACAGGGCGCCGCCGAAGAAGAGGCCGCGCTGACGCTTGGCGCGTCGGGCTGGCGGATGCTGCGCACGGTGACGCTGCCCAATATCCGCTGGGCGCTGCTTTACGGGGTCCTGCTCAGCAATGCCCGCGCGATGGGCGAATTCGGCGCGGTGGCCGTTGTCTCGGGCAAGATCCGTGGCGAGACCACGACGCTGCCGATCATGGTCGAGATGCTGTATAACGAATATCTCTCCACCGCCGCCTTCAGCCTTGCCGCCCTTCTGGCGGGGCTGGCGCTGGTGACGCTTGCCCTGAAATCGCTGCTGGAATGGCGCTATGCCGACATGCTGTCGGCCACCCGCCGCCATTGACCCCTGTCCAACCGGAGAACCGCTATGAGGATCGATATCGAAGATCTCGCCAAGACCTATGGCAATGGACAGCCCGCGCTGCATCCGCTGCGGCTGTCGCTGCCCTCGGGGGCGCTGGTGGCGCTGCTGGGGCCGTCCGGCTCTGGCAAGACCACGCTTCTGCGCCTGCTGGGCGGGCTGGAAACCCCCAGCGCGGGGCAGGTGCGCTTTGACGGGGTGGCGGCCACGGGGCTGTCGGTGCAGGAGCGCCGCGCGGGGTTCGTGTTCCAGCATTATGCGCTGTTCCGCCATATGACGGTGTTCGAGAATATCGCCTACGGGCTGCGGGCGCGGCCCCGCAGGACCCGCCCCGCCCGCGCCGAGATCGACCGTCGGGTGCACCGCCTGCTGGCGCTGATCCGGCTGCCCGAGATCGGCCCGCGCTATCCGGCCCAGCTTTCGGGCGGGCAGCGCCAGCGGGTGGCGCTGGCGCGCGCGCTGGCCATCGAGCCGCGGATGCTGCTGCTGGATGAACCTTTCGGCGCGCTGGATGCGCAGGTGCGCAAGGAATTGCGCCGCAGCCTGCGCCAGATCCATGAGGCGACGGGGCTGACCACGCTGTTTGTGACCCATGATCAGGACGAGGCGATGGAACTGGCCGATCTGGTGGTGGTGATGTCGATGGGCCGGATCGAGCAGATCGGCCCGCCCGCCGAGATCCGCGCGCGTCCTGCCACGGCCTTCGTGCGCGCCTTCCTGACCGCGTGAGGCCCAAGGGTCTGCGCCTCAAGCCTCTGATGCGGCAGGGAAATATGGCACCTCCTACGATGGCATCGCCGCCTGTGCCTTTGGGGGGCACGACTGTCTTGCGTCCACAAATGTTATATTATAACACTTCCGGACATTGAGGCAGCCCGATATGGCAGGAGACACAGATGACGGTCATCACCCCAGACGGCAGGACAGCACCGCCCCCGCGCCCGGCCTGCGCCGCGCAGGAGGGCCCCGTTAGCCCCCCCTCTGGCCCCCCCTCTGGCCCCCCCTCTGGCGCCGTCCGCACAGACCCGCCGGTGATCCGGATCCGGCTGCCCGACGGCTCCCCCCGCGCGCTGGCCGCGCAAAGCACGGGCGCCGATCTGGCCAAGGCCCTCGGCCCCGCATTTGTCCGAGCCAGCGTGGCGGTGCTGGTCAATGACCAGCCCCGCGATCTGGCGGCCCCGCTGCCCGACGGGGCCTCGGTCGAGCTGCTGTCGCGGGACGATCCGCGCGTGCTGGAGCTGATCCGCCATGATCTGGCGCATATTCTGGGCGAGGCGGTGCAAAGGCTCTGGCCCGCCACGAAAGCCGCCATCGGCCCCGCGATCGACCACGGGTTCTATTACGATTTCGACCGTGATCCCCCCTTTACCCCCGAGGATCTGCCGCGGATCGAGGCAGAGATGCGCCAGATCATCGCCGCCCGCACCCCCTTTATCCGCGAGGAATGGCCGCGCGAGAGGGCGCGCGCCCATTTCGCGGCGGCGGGCGAGGCCTACAAACTGGCGCTTCTGGAGGCCATCCCCGAGGGCGCGCCAGTGACGGTTTACCGGCAGGGCGACTGGCTGGACCTGTGCCGCGGACCGCATCTGCGCGATACCGGCGATGCGGGGACCGCCTTCGCGCTGACCCGCGTGGCCGGTGCCTATTGGCGCGGCGATAGTAACAACCCGATGCTCAGCCGGATCTATGGCGTGGCCTTTGCCGACAGGCCCGCGCTGGAGGCGCATATGACCATGCTGGCCGAGGCCGAGACGCGCGATCACCGCCGCTTGGGCCGCGAAATGGATCTGTTCCATTTCGAGGAGGTCGCGCCCGGCGCGGTGTTCTGGCATCCCAAGGGCTGGCGGCTGTTCCAGACGCTGATCACCTATCTGCGCGACCGGCAGGAGCAGGCGGGCTATCAGGAGGTGAACTCGCCCGACATCATGGACCGCGCGCTGTGGGAAACCTCGGGGCACTGGCAGAATTACCGCCAGAACATGTTTCTCGCCAAAACCGAGGATGACCGCGATTATGCGCTCAAGCCGATGAACTGCCCCGGCCATATGCTGATCTACGGGCAGGGGACGAAAAGCTATCGCGATCTGCCGCTGAAGCTGGCCGAATTCGGCAAGGTGCACCGCTATGAACCCTCGGGCGCGCTGCACGGGCTGTTGCGGGTGCGCAGCTTTACCCAGGATGACGCGCATATCTATTGCACGCCCGACCAGCTGACCGCGGAATGCCTGAAGGTCAATGATCTGGTGCTGTCGATCTATCGCGATTTCGGCTTTGAGGAGGTGCGCATCAAGCTGTCCACCCGCCCCGAGAACCGTATCGGCGCGGAGGAAAGCTGGGACCGCGCCGAAAGCGCCCTGCGCGAGGCGCTGGATCAGGCAGGCCATCCCTATACGGTTTTCGAGGGCGAGGGCGCGTTTTACGGGCCGAAGCTCGAATATGTGCTGCGCGATGCGATCGGGCGCGACTGGCAATGCGGCACGCTACAGGTGGATTTCAACCTGCCCGAACGTTTCGGCACGACCTATGTGACGGCGAAAGGCGAAAAAGCCGCCCCCGTCATGCTGCACCGCGCACTTTTCGGCTCGCTCGAACGGTTCACCGGCATCTTGATCGAACATGTCGCGGGCCATCTGCCGCTCTGGCTGGCCCCCGTGCAGGCGGTGGTGGCCACCGTGACCGAGGCCGCCGATGACTGGGCTGTGGAGGTCGCGCAGGCGCTGCGCCAAGCGGGGCTGCGGGTGGAGACCGACCTGCGCAACGAGAAGATCGGCTATAAGGTGCGCGAACATGCCCTGCAGAAGATCCCGTTGCAGATCGTGCTGGGCGGGCGCGAGGCCGCAAACCGCACCCTCACGCTGCGCCGCCACGGCAGCAATGACACGCAGACCCTTGCTCTGGAGGCGGCGGTCGAGACGCTGCTGGCCGCCGCCCGCCCCCCTCGCCATAGCGATGACCACGGAAGGAAAACCCGATGACGATCACCCAAGATGACATCCGCAAGGCCCTGAAAACATGGGGCGATGGCAAGGTCGCCATTTCAAGGGCCTATGCGGAGGGCGGCATCGAGGCCGCGCGCAAGGTGGCCTCGGCCAATATCGATGCCTATTACGGCTATGATCTGGGGCCGGTGCTGTTCAAGCCCACAATGGCCGGCGGCGACCAGACTTTCCGCCCCACCAAAGCGGGCGCTCTGGCCTATTTCTGCGGGCACTCGCAGGAATACCCCAATGATAACGGCTTCGCGATCATGGGCTGGGTCTCGACCGAAAGCATCACGTCTGCCAGCTTTATCCAAGGCGATGTGGCGATGTGGATGGGCTGGATCAAGCTGACCAACAGGGACGGCTCGGTGACCACGGTCGACAAGAGCTTCGGCTACCGGCGCGATCGCATGGGGGCCTTGCGGATCGTGCTGCACCACTCCTCGCTGCCCTATCAGCCCTGACGATCGCCCTGCCTTTGATCCCCTGTTTCCTGCCCAAACCAACCCCCGAGGCCTTTCCCATGACACAACCGGATTTCCACACACGCCGCTCCGTGGCGCAGGTCGAGGAGGGCACGCAACTGGCCCCGAAATTCGACCGCGACGGGCTTCTGCCCTGTATCACGACCGATGCGCAAAGCGGCGAGCTGCTGATGCTGGGCTGGATGGATGCCGATGCGCTGCGCCGCACGCTCTGCACGGGCGAGGCCCATTATTTCAGCCGCGCGCGGGGCTGTCTGTGGCACAAAGGCGCCAGCTCCGGCCTTGTGCAGCAGGTGGTCGAGGCGCGGATCGACGACGATCAGGATGCGCTCTGGCTGCGGGTCAGGGTCGCGGGGTCGGGGGCGTCGTGCCATGTGGGCTACCGCTCGTGCTTCTATCGCGCGGTGCCGCTGCGGGCCGAGGCCGGTGCGCCGCTGGTCTTTACCGAATCCCGCAAGACCTTCGAGCCGCAGGAGGTTTATGGCGATGCCCCGACCCCCACACGGTTGTGACGGCGCCAGCACGGATCGCCTGTGGATGCGGCGCGCGCTGGATCTGGGCGCGCGTCGGCGCGGGCGGGTCTGACCCAACCCGCCGGTGGGCTGCGTGACCGTGCGCGGGGGGCGAGCCGTCGCCGGGGCCGTCCCCATGCCGGTGGCCGTCCCCATGCCGAACGTCAGGCCGTTGTGCTGGCCGGACCGCGTGCCAGGGGGGCGACGCTCTATGTCACCTTGGAACCCTGCTGCCACTGGGGCGTGACGCCGCCCTGCACCGACGCGATCATCGCCTCTGGCATCTCGCGCGGGGTCTGTGCCCTGCGCGACCCCGATCGCGGGTCAATGCGCTGCTGCGCGCGTCGGAGCGGCAGGTGTAGCGGTTCACCGCGCGGGAGGGGCTGCGCCGCAGGAGCTTCCCCCTGACCGGCCAAGGCCCACAACCGCCCCGTCTTGTGGCCCACCTTCTGGACCCTCTGGCGGGGCTCGGGCTGACCTCGGTGGCAATCGCACGGCAGGACCCTCTGGCGGCGGGGCTCGTTGCGGCCCTGCCCCGCGCCTGCCCCCCCCCACACCGTCCCCGCACAGCCCCGTCAGGCGGTGATCTGTCCACCATATGACAGGCGCGCGGCATTTGCCTTGCCCGAAGCGGCGCGATGCGGCGCCATCTGCGCGGGGGTGGCCCGATGCTCCGGGGAGGGAGCGGCCCGCACCCGTTACTGTCATACTGGGGAGGAACACCATGACATCCGATATCGACCGTCGCCAGATCCTGCGCGCGGGCGCGGCCCTTGCCGCGACGACCCTGCTGGGACCGCTGGCCACGCCCGCCCGTGCCAGCACCGCCCACCCCCCGATCTCGCTTTATGCCGGATCGTGGAACTGGAAAGGCGGCAAGCGCAGCTTCGTGCAGTATGCCTTCGATCCCGAGACCGGCACGCTGACGGAGCTCCGCCATGTCACCGACAGCTATAGCGTCGGCAGCGTCACCATAGATGCCCGGACGCGCACCCTCTACCTTGCCGACGAGGACGACCACCAGCCGGATTTCCGCGTGGGCGGGGGCGGCACCATCGCGCCCTTCCGGATCGATCCGGCCACGGGCGATCTGACCGCGCTGCCGGTCCAGCGCGCCTTCGGGGCCAACCCGTCGATGATGGCGGTCGATCCCAGCGGCAAATTCATGGTGGTCTCCATTCATGGCAGCGGCGACCCGCTGACCAAGATCGTGGAACGGGTGCCCCATGTCTATGATATTGCGATCGATATGCCGGAAAGCTCGATCAACCTGTTTCCGCTGAATGCCGATGGCACAGTGGCGGCGCCGGTCGATGTGTTCCATACCAAGCCGCAGGACCCCGCCGAAAACCAGCGCGTCTCGCACCCGCATTGCGTGGTCTTTGCCCCCGATGCGGATTTCTTCATCAGCTGCGACAAGGGGCGCGATGTCATCTACTCGATGCGCATCGATGCGCAAAAGGGCCGTCTGGTGCAGGCCGCCGCCCCGTTCCGCTTCGAGGCCGGCGCGATGCCGCGCTATGCGCGGTTCAACCCCGATCACGGGCTGGTCTATGTGAATTTCGAACGCGCCAATGAAATCGCGGTGCTGCGCTATGACAGCACGGGGCGGCTCGAGCGGGTCGGGCAGGCCCCCGTGGTGCCCGAGGCCCTGCTGGACAAGATCCCCCTTGGCGGGCATTTCGAACAGCAGGATATGCGGCTGCATCCCAACGGGCGCTTCCTCTATAGCGTCGCGCGCGGCTCGCGCGATTACATGCAGGGGGGCAAGCGCCATTACGAACACGGTTTCGATGGCGTCTCGGTCTTCGGCATCGATCCCGAGACAGGGATGCTGTCGCCCCTGCAAACGCTCGAACTCGAGGCCCATTGGCCGCGCGGCTGTGCGCTCAGCCCCGACGGGCGTTTCCTCATCGTGCCCTGCCTCTATAGCGACGAGATCCTGACGCTGGCCGTGGCCGAGGATGGCACGCTGTCGCAGGTGTCACGGGTGGCGCAGAACGCCGCCGCCAATGTGACCTTCCTCAGCCTCTAGGGCCACCGGCCGCCACGGGCCGCCACGGGCGGGCCCATGCCGTGAGTGCCGTGCGGTGGCTTGTGCCGTGGCGATGCGCCCCCCTTGTGAGGGGCGCAGACCGGCTGCCCCTTTGGTGGCTCCGAGGGGCGGCCAGTCCTCACATCCCCGCGCAGGCCCTCCGGCTCTGGCGCATGGGCCGGTCGAGGCAGAACACCACCCGCGCCTTCTGCTCCGCAAGCAGACGCAGGCCGCAGGCGGTCAGCGTCCTACAGGCCGCGTGATTGCTGCGCGCGACCTGTGCCAGTGCCAAGGGCGCCCCGTCCTCGGGAAGCTGGCCGAGCGCGCGCTGCAGGGCGCGCGCCCCCCAACCCTGCCCCCGCAGGCGGCCCGAGAGGAAAAAGCCGAACTGGAGCGCGGCGGGATGGTAGATCAGCGCGAATCCCGCTTCGGGGTCTGCAACCGGCTCCCCAGTCCTTGGTGCCGCAATCCTTGGTGCCGCAGTCCTGGGCGCCGCAGCCCACCAGACAAGGCTCTGGCCCCCGTCTACCACGCCGGGGGCAAGCCAGTCGCGCAGCTCGGGGGCGATCGGCGCGCTGGCCAGAAAGGTGTCAGCGCGCGACCAATAGGCAGGCCAGCTTTCGGGCCGACCCTCAGGCCAGTCCTCAGACCAGTCCTCGGGCCAGCTTTCGGGCCAGCTTTCGGGGGGCCGCGCCACTAGCGGGCGGCCCATTCCGCTTCGAGCGCCGTGCAATAGGCCTCCATCTCCGCCATCGGCAGCTCATCGATCAGGAACCGCCGTGCCGCCTCGGCCACGGCATCGGCCACCTGCGGGTCGGTCGCGGCAATCAGCACCAGCTCCTCCATCCGGTCGGTCGCGGGGGCGGGCTGACCGCCCGTTGGCAGATCCCAGCCGGGCGGTTGCTGGCGGATCGAGACCGCCGCGAACAGCGGGCTTTCCGGCGCGACATCCTCTTCCGGCGGGTCGTTGTAAAGCAGCTTGAGGCCACGGCCCTTCTGCGGCAGCCAGACGTTCAGCAGGGTCGGCGTGCCAAAATGCCCGACATCCTGATCGGCCTCGGCCAGAGGCACCACCTGCGCGCTGAGGTCGGCGCCAAGCGCCGCCTGCAGGACCGCAGGCCAGTACAGCTCCAGCAGAAGGAACTCTGCCGTATTGGTGCGGAAGCCGGAAAACGGAAAGCTTGCCAAAGCTTCGATGGCGTGACGGTCCATGCGTTACCCTATGAAATTCGGCGAACAGCCGTAATTGTCGAGATCCAGTCGCTTGCCCCCCTTGCGGTCGGAGGCCGGAAAGGACCTCTGGCCCAAGGGCGGGCGGTTCTGGAGATAGCGTTCAAGCTGCTCTTTGGCCTTGACGCGGATTTTCTGCTGGTTCTTGTTCAGCATCGCCCATGTCGCCCCCGACAGCGCGATCCCTTCGGCACGGGTGACCGGCGCGGCGGTCTTCACCAAAGTGGGAGCGCCGATGGTCGAGGCCGAGGAGCCGCCGCAATCCTCGCCCTGCGCATGGACATGCGCGGTCCAGGGGCGGTCGCATTTCTTGGTCTGGGTGTCGGTGCCGGTGGCGGGCACGCTGTCCGAGCGGTCGCGGGTCGCGGCAAACCAGGCCACGGTCACCACCGCCAGCACCGCCCAGCCCGGCGGGCCCGCGACTGTCAAAGGTAAGGCTGCTGCCCCCATTTTGGGTGTCTCCTCAGCTGGACATCATCTGATAGGCGCTGATCAGCTGCCGCGCCTTGGCACGCCCCGACAGGAAGGGATTGCGTGTGGCATAGAAAAAGGCCGGTTCGCGCAGAAGATCAAGACCGGTCATCAGGATGATCGACACGATGGCCGCGGCCTGACGCAAATCACGGATGCCCAGCCGCCAGAGGTCTTTCACCAGACCGAAGCGCCGGACCCTGTCCAGCCGCTCGAATTGCAGGTGCAGCGCCATATCCTCCTTGTGCAGGAAGGCGCTGATCTCGCGGCCCAGCCCGTCGATCTGCACAAGCGGCACCCAGCGGGCGGCGGCCTGACGCAGGGGGGCGGTGCAGAGCAGCGCGGGCCCGCGCGGCTGCGGGGCAAAGCCCAGCATAAGCAGGTGATCGCGCAGCGGCGGCTGATAGAGCACCGCCCGCAGCGCCTCGCCCGCGAAGGCGCGGCCAAAGGCGGGGTCGCTGTGCAGCAGCGGGCGCAGACCATGCAGCACCGAGGGCACATAGAAGCGGAAATACTGCCACCCGCCGGTCTCGGTCTGCAGCATCGTCAGTTTGCGCAGATGCGCGCGCAGGTCGTCGATGTCCAGCGGCGAGACGAACAGGCTGGCCGCGTTGCGCCCCCAAAGCGGGCCAGGCACGCCCGTGCGGGCGAAAAGCGCGCGGGTCAGGCGGTCGGGCGGGGCAAGGCGCACCAGCATCGGCGCCACCTCGGCCAACTCGTTTTCCTTGCGGCCCTGCAGGAGCGAGCGGCAGTCCAGCCCCGTGGCCTCGACCCTCATCCGCAGATTGGGCGTGGCGGCCCCGTCAAGCACCGCATAGAGATGGTGGCCTTGGGCCAGCAGCGGGGCCAGCGCCGCCCCGACCGCAGGCGGCAGATCACCGGAGGGCAGCGGCCCCCCGTCTGCCAGTGGCGGGCAGGCCAGTGGCAGGCAGGCAAAAGACAGCGCAGGCGATGGCTGCGCCGGATCGGCAGGGCCGTCTTGCGGCAGGGACAGCCGCTGCCAGAAATCATCTTCGTCATCGGGCGACATCGGGGAACTGCCTGTAAAACCTTGCCTGTCTCTTGCCTGTCCATGTCCCGCAAAGCCGGCCCCGAAGCGGCCGCATTTTCAGGCGACAGGATCAACTGCTGGCTGAAATACGCGCCGCTTGCAAGCGCCTTTTTCAGGGCGCTCCGGAGGGGCCAGCGGGACGGGATCAGTGGGACGGGGCTTTGAGAAGGGCCCCCGATACGCCTCTTGCAGCCGCACCGCAGGGGAAGGGCGGCGCAGGGGCCCCCTTCCCGCGCGGAAACGCGCCACTCAGCGCAGGGCGTCGGGCCGGGACAGGCGCTCCAGCAGTGCCAGCTCCGCCCCGGTCAGCGCGATGCCCTCTGCCAGCGCCTGTGCGCGGGCCTTGAAGCGGCGCTGCGAGGGCAGGCGCGCGCCCTGATCCTCGATCGCGCCCAGCAGCCGCTCCGCCTCGGCAATCGGGTCGCGCCCCGAACGGGCGGCAAAACGCGCCGGATCAAAGGCAAGGATCAGCGCCCCGTGGCGCGGCAGAAGATCGCCCGTGCCCATGAAGTCCAGCGCCTCGCGGCTCATGAATTCGCCCAGCATCGCGCCTGCCAGCAATTCGATCATCGTGGCAATGGCCGAGCCCTTATGCCCGCCAAAGGGCAGCATCGCGCCCGCCAGCGCCGCGTCGGGGTCGGTCGTCGGGCGGCCCTCGGTGTCGATGGCCCAGCCCTCGGGGATCGGCGTGCCCGCGCGGCGGTGCAGCTCGATCTCGCCGCGCGCGGCCACCGAGGTGGCGAAATCCACCACATAGGGATGCGCGCCCTTGCGCGGGAACCCGAAGGCAAAGGGATTGGTCCCGAACAGCGGCACTTTCCCGCCCGACGGGGCCACGAACGCATAGCTCGGGCACATCGACAGCCCCGCCAGCCCCTCTTCGGCCAGCGCCTCGACATCATGCCATAATGCCGAGAAATGCAGGCAGTCGCGGATCACCAGCGCCGCCAGACCGTAGTCGCGCGCCCGTGCCACCAGCGCCGCCTTGCCCGCATTGAACGAGGCCGGTGCGAAACCGCCGCCCGCATCCACCTCGACAATGGCCCCGCCCGCGTCCTGCACCACCGGCACCGACACCCCCGAGGCCTTGCCCGCCGCAAGCACCTTCAGGCAGCCCTCCAGCCGGTAAAGACCATGCGATTTGCAGTGATCGCGCTCGCCCGCCACAATCACATGGGCCACGGCCTGCGCGTTGGGCGCGCTCATGCCATGCGCAAGCAGGATCGTCTCCACGCGGCGCTCCAGCGCCTCGACCGTCACGGTCTGCATCTGTTCCATCAGGGTCTCCTTGCCGGTCACCGCGACAGGCGGCGCCTCATCATGTTCAAGCGCCTGTGCGGGCGCGCAATCGGGGTGGGGGTTTGGGGGGGCCTCGGCGGGCGGGATCAGACATCGATATAGGTGCAGGCCCAGAACACCTTGGTTTCGCCGTCCTCAAGCGCGCGCAGCCCGTGCCGCATCGTGCTGTCGAAATAGGCGCAATCGCCGGGTTCCAGGACCACGGGGGCGTAATGTTCGACATACAGCTCGACCCGCCCGCTCAGCACAAACAGCGTCTCCTCGCCATTATGCGCCTCCAGATCGGCAAGGGTCAGCGGCGCGCGCCGTTCGACCCGCGTCACAAGCGGAATGATCTTCTTTTCCGACAAGGCGTTACACAGCACCTCATATTCGAAATTGGTGGTGCGCACCTTGCGCCCCTGCCCCGCCTTGGTCACTGTCATGCGGGTGGTGGGGCTGATCTCCTCCCCCGAGGAAAACAGCCGCTCCATCCCGATCCCGTAGGCGCGCGCGATCCGCACGAGGTTCTCGTAGCTGGGCGAGACGCGGCCATTCTCGATCTTGTGGATGGTCGACAGCGCCAGACCGGTGCGCTGTGCGGCGGCCTCCAGCGTGTAGCCGCATTCCTGCCGGACCGCCTTCATCCGCGCCCCCAGATCGCTGCGCAGCTGCTGGCGCTCCTGTTCCCAGCTTTCCTCGGGCATGGCCGGAGGGGATTTTTCTATTTCGGTCATATTTTTCTTTTCTTACCAATTATGGTTGTTTAAGCATATTCCTGACGCGGGAACAACCGCGTTCTTCGGCCCTGCGCCCGTTTCTGCCACGTCACCACCCTCCCCCAAAGCTGCCAAAGGCCCCGCACAGATCCCGCACCACAGATAGAGAGAGCCCCATGAACACAGATGTCTTCTTCGGCACCCTTCCCGCGCTGCTGACCCCCTGCACCCCCGACCGCAAACCCGATTTCGACGCGCTGGTGCGCAGGGGGCAGGAGGTGATGGCGGCGGGCATGTCGGGCGTGGTCTATTGCGGCTCCTGCGGGGACTGGCCGCTTCTGAGCGAGGCGGAGCGGATGGAGGGCGTCGCGCGTCTGACCCGCGCGGGTGTGCCGGTCATCGTCGGCACCGGCGCGGTCAACACCGCTTCCGCCGTGACACTGGCCGCCCATGCGCAGAAGGTGGGCGCGGCCGGTCTGATGGTGATCCCGCGCCTGCTGTCGCGTGGCCAGTCGGTCGCGGCGCAGCGCAACCATTTCAAGGCCGTCCTCGCGGCGGCCCCCGATCTGCCCGCGATCATCTATAACAGCCCCTATTACGGCTATAGCACCAAGGCCGACCTGTTCTTCGCGCTGCGCGCCGAGCATAAAAACCTGATCGGGTTCAAGGAGTTCGGCGGCAAGGCCGATCTGTCCTATGCGGCGGAACATATCACCCATCAGGAGGCGGATGTGCTGCTGATGGTGGGGGTGGATACCGAGGTCTATCACGGCATCGTCAAGGCAGGCGCTGTTGGCGCGATCACCGGTATCGGCACGATTTTCCCGCAAGAGGTGCTGTTGCAGGTGGCGCTGTCGAAGAAAGCCGCCGCGGGCTGCCCCGAGGCGGATCTGCGCGCGCGCGAGCTGGAAAACGCGCTGTCGGTTCTTGCGGCCTTCGACGAGGGTGTGGATCTGGTGCTCTATTTCAAACATCTCATGGTGCTCAAAGGCCATGAGGAATACCGCCTGAACATCAACCGGACCGATGCGCTTTCGCCCTCGCAGGCCAGCTTCTGCGAAGAGCAGTTCCACCGGTTCACCCGCTGGTTCGGCGCATGGGTCACACAGGGCGGGGTGATTGCCGAATGCATGTGATCGACAGCCATACGGTGGGCGAGCCCACGCGGGTGATCCTTGCGGGCGGGCCGGATCTTGGAACCGGCCCCCTGACCGAACGCGCGGCCCTGCTGGCCCGGCAGCATCGGGGCTTTCTGGAGGGCGTGATCGGCGAGCCGCGCGGGCAGGTGGCGATGGTCTGCGCGCTGCTGGTCGAACCGGTCGATCCAAGCTGCGTGACGGGCGTGATCTATTTCGACGCCGATGCGGTTCTGGGCATGTGCGGGCATGGCACGATCGGGCTGGCGGTGACGCTGGCGCATCTGGGCCGGATCGGGCCGGGACGCCACCGCATCGAGACGCCTGCGGGGGTGGTCACGGTCGTGCTGCATGATGCCCATACCGTGACGCTCACCAATATCGAAAGCCGCCGCGTGGCGCGCGATGTCAGCGTCGAGATTGCGGGTTACGGCACGGTTTCGGGCCATGTCGCCTATGGCGGCAACTGGTTCTATATCGTCGATCCCTCGCCCGAGCCGGTGCGCCCCGACAATCTCCGCGCGCTGACCGATCTGGGCGTGGCGCTGCGCGAGACACTCAATGCGCAAGCGGGCAATGCGCAGGCGGGCAATGCGCAGGCGGGCAATGGCTGGGTGATCGACCATGTGATCCTGCACGGGCCGTCCGACAGGCCGGGCCTGCATAGCCGCAATTTCGTGCTCTGTCCCGATGGGGCCTATGACCGCTCGCCCTGCGGCACGGGGTCCTCGGCGCGGCTGGCCTGTCTGGCCGCCGATGGCCTTCTGGCGGCGGGGCAGGAGATCGTGCAGGAAAGCGTGATCGGCAGCCCCTACCGGCTGTCCTACCAGTGGGGGCCTACGGGCGGGGTGATCCCCTCGATCACCGGTCAGGCCTTCATCATGGCCGAGACGAGGCTGGTCTTCGATCCCGCCGATCCTTTCGTGAACGGCATCCCCTCTTTCCATTCGCGGTCCGGCCCTGCTGGCGCGCCGCGCCCCGCACAGACCGGAGCATAGGCCCTATGGCAGACAGCAATACGACCGATATCACCGTCATCGGCGCGGGGATCGTGGGCATCACCTCGGCGCTGGAGCTGGCGCGCGCGGGGTTTCGGGTGACAGTGCTGGACCGCAAGGGCGTGGCCGCCGAGACCTCGCGCGGGAATGCCGGTGCCTTCGCCTTCGCCGATATCGAGCCGCTGGCCACGCCCGGCATCCTGCGCAAGGCGCCGAAATGGCTGCTGGACCCGCTGGGGCCTTTGTCGATGCCGCCCGCCTATGCCATGCGGATGCTGCCGTGGATGTGGAAATTCTGGCGCGCCAGCTCTGCCCGCAATTATGCGGCGGGGGTGGCGGCGCAAAGCGCGATGATGCAGCATTCGCGCGCCGCGCTGGAGCGGCTGGTCCCGCGGGTCGGCGGCGAGGCGATGCTGCGCCGCGAGGGCCAGTTGCAGCTTTACGCGACCGAGGCCGAGTTCCGCGCCAGCCAGCCCAACTGGGCCGAGAAGGAACGCCACGGCATCCGCTGCACCTATCTGCACAGCCCCGCCGAGATTGCCGAGATCCAGCCCGGCCTGAACCCCTGCTTCACCCGCGCGGGCTTCACCCCCGACTGGGTCAACGTGACCGACCCTGCCCTGTGGACCGAGCATCTGGCGCAGGCCCTGCGCGGACTCGGCGGCCGGATCGAGCGGGCCGAGGTGCGCCGCCTGCGCCCGACCGAGACGGGGGTCGAGATCACCACCGATCGCGGCCCCCGCCATGCCGCGCAGGTGGTGCTGGCGGCGGGCGCGTGGTCGCACAGGCTTGCCAGACATCTGGGCGATCACCTGCCGCTGGAAACCGAGCGCGGCTATAACACCACCTTCCCCACCGCGACAGTCGATCTGCGCACCCATGTCACCTTCCCGATGCACGGCTTCGTGGTGACGAAAATCGGCAATGGCCTGCGGGTGGGCGGGGCGGTCGAGCTGGGCGGGCTGGACCTGCCGCCCGATTACAGACGCGCCAAGACCCTGCTGCAAAAGGCGATGACCTTCCTGCCGGGGCTACAGGGCACGGGCGGCACCGAATGGATGGGCTACCGCCCCTCGCTGCCCGACAGCCTGCCCGCCATCGGACACGCGCGCGCCACGCACCGCGTGATCTATGCCTTCGGCCACGGCCATCTGGGCCTGACCCAATCGGCAGGCACCGCCGAGCTGGTCTGCGCCTTGGCGCAAGGCGCGCGCCCGCAGATCGACCTCACCCCCTTCTCCCCCGCCCGCTTCACGGCGCGCGGGGGGCGATAGGCGGGCAGGGTTAAAGGGCAGGCCCGCGCCCCACCCTGCCACGGCGTTCCCGTCAGCGCGAGATCCGGATCTGGCCCGGATCTGACCCGTATCAAGCCCGTATCAGGCGCCGATCGCGAAATCCTCCGGCTCCAGCGCAAGGATGCTGGCGGCCCCGTCCTCGACCATCCTGCGCAGGGCGCGCGCCATCGGGAAACATTGCGCCATATAGAAATCGGCCATCGCCAGTTTCGCGCGGGCATGGGCTGTCTGCCGCCCCGCCGCCAGCCGCTTGGCCGCGTGATAGGCCGCATCGCCCATCGCCCACGCCCCCAGACACAGGCCGAACAGCTCCAGCACCGCGCAGGCCGAGGCCTGCGGTTCCTGCCCGTTCTGGCCGATGATCCATTGCGTCACCTCCTCGACCAGCGCCGCCGCCTCGTTGACCTGCGCCGCGAGGCGGGCCCAATCGGGGCCACCCGGAGCTGCCCGTTCCCGACCGGCCCGTTCCAGACCGGCCTGTTCCAGACGCGCCGCCGAGGCCCGCATATCGGCCACCAGCGCAAAGGCCGCAGCCCCCTTGTCCAGCGCGATCTTGCGCCCGACCAGATCCAGCGCCTGAATCCCCGTGGTGCCTTCGTAGATCGAGGTGATACGGGCATCGCGCAGATGCTGGGCGGCTCCGGTTTCCTCGATATAGCCCATCCCGCCATGCACCTGCACCCCCAGCGAGGCGGTGCTCAGCGACAGCTCGGTCGACCATGCCTTGACCACGGGGATCAGCAGATCCACCCGCTGCTGGTGCCAGTGCTGCTGGCGGGCATCGTCACTATGGCGGGCAAGATCCAGCGAGCGCGCGGCGCGATAGGCCAGCACCCGCGCCGCCTCGGTGCGCGCGCGCATCAGCCCCAGCATCCGGCGGATATCGGGATGGCTGATGATCGCGGTGCTGCTGGCCCCCTGCGGAACCCGCCCCTGACGGCGTTCCAGCGCAAAGGCCACCGCGCCCTGCGTGGCATGTTCGGCAATGCCCACCCCCTGCAGCCCCACCCCCAGACGCGCATTGTTCATCATGGCGAACATGTAATGCAGCCCCTGATTGGGGGCGCCCACCAGATAGCCGATGGCCCCGCCCGCGTCGCCGAAGGACATCGTGGCGGTCGGGCTGGCATGGATGCCCATCTTGTGTTCCAGCGAGACGCAGCGCAGGTCATTGGCCGCCCCCAGCGTGCCATCGGCATTGACCAGCCGCTTGGGCACGATGAACATCGAAATCCCCTTGGTGCCCGCCGGCGCATCGGGCAGGCGCGCCAGCACGAGATGAATGATATTCTCGGTCATGTCATGCGCGCCATAGGTGATGAAGATCTTCTGCCCCGACACCCTGTAATGATCGCCCTCGGGCACCGCCCGCGTGCGGATCGCGCCCAGATCGGAGCCCGCCTGCGGCTCGGTCAGGTTCATCGTGCCGCTCCACTGGCCGCTGACCAGCTTGGGCAGATAGAGCGCCTTTTGCGCCTGCGAGGCATAGAGGTCGATCGCCTCCACCGCGCCCTGTGTCAGCATCGAGCAGAGCTGGAAGGCGGTATTGGCACCGGAGAACATCTCCTGCACCGCCGAGTTGACCAGCGCCGGCAGGCCCATCCCGCCGCAGTCGCGGGCCACGGGCGCGTTCCAGCCCATCTCGCACATGCTGTGATAGGCCTCGGCCCAGCCCTCGGGCAGGGTCACCCTGCCCTGATCGAAGCCCAGTCCGGCACGGTCTCCGGCGGCATTCAGCGGGGCCAGCACCTCGCCTGCGAATTTGCCCGCCTCCTGCAGGATGGCGCGGGCGGTTTCGGGGTCGAGATCGGCAAAGGCGGGCAGTCGGGTGATGTCGTCAAGGCCGCAAAGCTCTTCCAGCACGAACATCATGTCCTCGATCGGGGCGGTATAGGTCATCAGGCTCTCTTCGGATAGGGGGTAAGAAAACGCCGCCCCCAGACAGTGCCGCATCCGGTGCCACAGAGGCTTTGGCCGGAGAGGCTCGGGGGGCGGGACAGGGTCAAAGGGCGTCGGTCAGTTCGGGCACGGCCTGAAACAGATCCGCGACCAGCCCGTAATCGGCCACCTGAAAGATCGGGGCGTCCTCATCCTTGTTGATCGCCACGATCACCTTGGACTCCTTCATCCCCGCCAGATGCTGGATCGCCCCCGAAATCCCGATGGCGATATAGAGATCGGGGGCCACGACCTTGCCCGTCTGGCCCACTTGCAGGTCATTGGGCGCAAAGCCCGAATCCACCGCCGCCCGCGAGGCCCCCAATGCCGCGCCCAGCTTGTCGGCCAGCGCGCCGATCAGCGCGAAATCGCTTTCCGAGCCGATCCCGCGCCCGCCCGACACCACGATTTTCGCCGAGGTCAGCTCGGGGCGTTCGCTGGCAAGGACGCGGTCCTCCACAGGCTGCGACAGACCCAGATCGCCCGGCCCCGCCACGGCTCTTACCGGCGCGCTTGCCCCCGTGGGCGCAGGCGCGAAGGCCGTGCCGCGCAGCGTCAGCACCTTGAGCGCCTCCTGCGAGCGCACCGTCTGCAGCGCGTTTCCGGCATAGACGGGGCGGCGGAAGGTTTGGGCATCGAGGATCTCGACCACATCGGGGATGATCATCACATCCAGCAGCCCCGCCAGTCGCGGCAGGATATTGCGCCCATAGGCCGTCGCGGGGGCCAGAATATGGCTGTAGCCCGTGGCCAGCTCCGCAAGGAGGGCGGCGATATTCTCGGCGCTGCCCTGCGCATAGGCGGCATCGCCGGCCTGCAGGACCTGCGCCACCCCCGTCAGGCGCGCGGCGGTCTGCGCCGCTTCGTCCGGCCCGCAGACCAGCAGATCGACCGCGCCCAGTTCCTGCGCCGCCGTGACCGCCTTGGCCGTTGCATCAAGGGCCAGCGCCTGACCCTGCATTTCCGCCATGACCAGAACCGCCATCAGACCAGCCCCCCTTCTTTCAGTTTCTCCAGCAGCTCGGCCACCGAGCCCAGCTTCCGCCCTGCCGCGCGGGCGGCGGGTTCGTCGGTTGCCAGCACCTGCAGGCGCGGTTCGGCAGGCACGCCAAACGTGGCAAAGTCCCGCTCGGCCAGAGGTTTCTTCTTGGCCTTCATGATATTGGGCAGCGAGGCATAGCGCGGCGCGTTGAGCCGCAGATCGGTGGTGACCACGGCAGGCAGCGGCACCGACAGCACCTGCAAACCGCCATCCACCTCGCGGGTGACCTGCGCGACCCCCTCCGCAATGCGCAGCTCGGAGGCAAAACAGGCCTGCCCCCAGCCCAGCCGCGCGGCCAGCATCTGGCCCGTCGCGCTCATGTCATCGTCAATCGCCTGTTTGCCCGCGATCACCAGCCGCACCTCTTCCTCCTGCGCCAGCCGCGCCAGCACCTTGGCAATCGCCAGCGGCTCGAGCGGGGCGTCATGGCGCACCAGAATGCCGCGATCGGCGCCCATTGCCAGCGCCGTGCGGATCACCTCTGCCGCCTTCGCCTCGCCGATCGAGACAACGACCACCTCATGGGCCACGCCCTGTTCCCTCAGCCGGATCGCCTCCTCGACGGCGATCTCGTCGAACGGGTTCATCGACATTTTCACATTAGCCAGATCCACGCCCGACCCGTCGGGGCTGACCCGCGGCTTGACGTTGTAATCGATGACCCGTTTGATCGGCACCAAAACCTTCATTCTTCAATCCTTACGCAAATTCTGGCCTCACCCAATTCTGGCCTGTTCAAGCGGTCGTGCCGCTGAGATCCTGCGCTGCCGCAGCATTGCCGTCCCCCTGTTCGGGATGGCGGGCGCGCTCGCGCAGCACGAATTTCTGGATCTTGCCGGTCGAGGTCTTCGGCAGCGGGCCGAAGATCACCGCCTTGGGCGCTTTGAAATGCGCCATGCGCTCGCGGCAGAAGGCGATGATCTCGGCGGCACTGGCGGTCTCGCCCGCGCGCAGATCGACAAAGGCGCAAGGGGTCTCGCCCCATGTCTCGTCGGGGCGCGCCACAACGGCGGCTTCCAGAATGGCGGGATGTTTATACAGCACATCCTCCACCTCGATCGACGAGATATTCTCGCCGCCCGAGATGATGATATCCTTCGAGCGGTCCTTCAGCTCGATATAGCCATCGCCATGCAGAACCCCCAGATCGCCCGAGGCAAACCACCCCCCGCGCAGGCTTTTCTGCGTGGCCGAGGGGTTTTTCAGATAGCCCTTCATCACCACATTGCCGCGCATGAACACCTCGCCCAGCGTGGTGCCATCGGCGGGCACGGGGACCATCGTGTCGGGATTGGCCACCATCAGATCGCCCAGCCCCAGATTGCGAACCCCCTGCCGCGCCTTTCGGGTGGCGCGCTGGTCGGGCGGCAGCGCGTTCCAGTCGTCCTTCCATGCACAGACGACCGAGGGCCCGTAGGTTTCGGTCAGCCCGTAGACATGGGTGACCGCGATCCCCATCGCCTCCATTTTCTCCAGCACGGCGGCAGGCGGCGAGGCCCCTGCCGTCATCGCCTTGACCTCGTGGTCGAACGCCTGCAGCGCGGCAGGGGCATTGGCCAGCATGTTCAGGATGATCGGCGCGCAGCAGAAATGGCTGACCTTCTCGTCGCGGATCAGCTGGAAGATCGGCTCGGCGCGGACATGGCGCAGGCAGATACAGACCCCCGCATTGGCGGCAATCGCCCAAGGGAAACACCAGCCGTTGCAATGGAACATCGGCAGCGTCCACAGATAGCGCGCATGATGGGGCATGCCCCATGTCATGATCTGCGAGATCGCGTTCAGATAGGCCCCGCGATGGTGATAGACCACGCCCTTCGGGTTGCCGGTCGTGCCCGAGGTATAGTTGAGCGAGATCGCATCCCATTCCTCGGCCGGCCCCGCCCAGTCAAAGGCCGGATCGCCCTCGGCCAGCAGATCGGCATAGGTCAGCGCCCCGATCCTGTGCCCGCCCTCGAAACTGGCATCCTCGATATCGACGACCAGCAGATCGGTCAGGCCCGACATATGGATGGCCCGCGCGACCAGCTCGGAAAATTCGGGATCGACCAGCACCACCTTGGCCTCGGCATGGGCCAGCGTGAAGGCAATGGCCTCGGCATCGAGACGGGTGTTGATGGTGTTGAGCACCGCGCCCGCCATCGGCACGGCGAAATGGGCCTCGAACATCTCGGGGATATTGGCGGCAATGATCGAGACGGTGTCGTTCTTGCCGATGCCGCGCTGCACAAGCGCCGAGGCCACCGCCCGCATCCGGGCGTAGCTCTCGCCCCAAGTCAGACGGAGATCGCCATGAATGATGGCGGGAAACTCCGGATAGATATGCGCGGTGCGCGCAACGAAACTCAATGGGCTCAAGGCTTCGAAATTTGCCGCGCCCCGCTCCAGAGATGCGTCATAAATGCTGTGCAGATCCAAAATTTCCTCCCTCGGGTCCTCCGGTGCCGCTCCCTGCACACGGTGCCTCGCGCCAGCAGGACATAGAAATCTTCCGCAAATTTGCCCCAAATGTAACGAATTGTGACGCAGCTCTGAATCCGCTTGGAGTTGCGCGCGATTTTGGCAATCATGGCGGCGGGGAGAAGGGGCAGAATGGGCAAGGCACAGGCATATCCGCAAGGCGAGGGCCGGATCGGGCAGGCGATCGCGACCTTTGGCACCGATCACCGGATGATCTGGTGCAATGCGGCTTTCGCGCGTCTCTATCGCGCCCACGGGGCCGCGCCCGATCTGGCGCAGGTGCTGGACGGGTCTCTGTTCGGGGCGGTGCCCGAGGCGATGGGCGGCGGGCTGTACCGCCTGCCCGAGCTGGAATTGCAGCTCGACGATATGGGCGGGGCCGGAACCATCGTGACCTGCCGCCAGATCCGCCCGCCCGCACAGGACCCCGGCGCGCTGCAACGGTTGATCGAAACCCGCACCCGCCAGTTGATCGCCAGCGAGGAACGGCTGCGCATCATCGCCAATGAGGTGCCCGCAGGCATTGCCCATATCGACGAGGATCTGACGATCCTCTATGCCAACCGCCGCTTTGCCCGCGCCTACGGGCTGACCCCCGAAACGATGATCGGGCGCAATACCCGCGATGTGCTGCATTGCAACACGATGGAGCAATCGGCGCGGTTTTTCGAACAGGCGCGGCGCGGTATGGTGGTGGATTTCGAGATGCGCGTCGAATTGCCCGGCGCGCGGTTCAAGGATGTGCGCACCCTGCTGCGCCCTGCCAGACCGTCAAGCGGCGAGGTGATCGGCTTCTATCTGGTGTCGATCGATGTGACGCGGCGCAAGGAAACGATGAACGCGCTCATGCGGTCGCAGAAGATGGATGCGCTTGGCCGGATGGCCAGCGGGATCTCGCATGATTTCAACAACCTGCTGACCATCATTCTGGGCAATCTGGTGCCCTTGTCCGAGCAGCTCGGGCAAAGCCCGCTGCGCGAGGAATTCCTGCGCCCCGCCATTTCCGCCGCACGGCGCGGCTCGGACCTGACGCGGCGGCTGGTGTCGCTGGCGCGCCGCGAGGAGCTGGACCCGCTGGCCACCGATATCGGCGAGGCCACGCAGGAGATCTGCGCGCTCTTACGCTCGTCCATTCCCTCGACGCTGACGCTGGAGCTGCTGCACGACCCTGTGCTGCCGGCCGCGCTGGTGGACCGTTCGCAACTGGAGATGGCGCTGTTGAACCTTGCGCTGAATGCGCGGGACGCCACCGGCGGGCGCGGCACGATCCGCATCTGCCTGTCGGCCCATGACCTGCCCGCCGAAGAGGCGGAGGTCTCGCGCATTCCCGCCGGTCGCTATCTGCGCATCCTGTTCGAGGATGATGGCTGCGGCATCCGCCCCGAGATCCTCGAACGGATCTTCGAGCCCTTCTTCACCTCGAAACAGGGCGGGGCCGGATCGGGGCTGGGCCTGTCGATGGT
Source organism: Thioclava sp. GXIMD4216 (assembly GCF_037949285.1). Lineage (NCBI taxonomy): Bacteria > Pseudomonadati > Pseudomonadota > Alphaproteobacteria > Rhodobacterales > Paracoccaceae > Thioclava > Thioclava sp. GXIMD4216. The sequence continues at coordinate 32,302 of NZ_CP149929.1, read as the reverse complement.
CTATGGTTTCGTGCAGCAGTCGAATGGCACGATCCATGTCGATAGCCGCCCCGGCATCGGCACCAGCTTCACCATCCTGCTGCCCAGTGTGGACCTGTCACCCGCCCCGCCCCGCGCCCGCCCGGCCCCCCTTCCCGCGCGCCCGCCCTTCCCGCCCGCCGCGCAGACCGCGCCCCCGCGCCACGGCGTGACGCTGATTGTCGAGGATGATGCCGATCTGCGCCACCTGCTCTGCCGCAGGCTGGCCCATGCGGGCCATGCGGTCATCGATGCCGCCTCCTCGCAGGAGGCGCTCGCGCTGATCGGACAGATCGAGGACATCCGCGCCGTGATTTCCGATATCGACATGCCCGGCACCATGACCGGCCTTGATCTGGCCGTGCATCTGCGCCGCCATCGCCCCGATCTTCCGGTCACCCTGATGAGCGGCAAGCCCAAGCCGCTGCAGCCCTGGCCCGAGCATGTGGGCTTTGTGCAAAAGCCCTTCGATCCGGCGATCCTGCTGGACCGCCTTCCCTCTCCCTGGCCTCTGGAAAGCGACGCTGCACCATGACCCATGTGTTCCTTCTCGAAGATGATGCCGATATCCGCCAGACCATCCAGCGCTCGTTGCAGGCGGACGGGTTCGAGGTGCAGTGCTTCTCCCATCGCGCCGAATTCCTGCGCGCCATGAAAAGCGGGGCCCCCGATCTGTGCCTGATCGATCTGGGCCTGCCCGACGGGGACGGGCTGAGCCTTCTGGGCTCGGCCAGCCTGCCGCGCTCGGTGCCGCGTATCGTGGTCAGCGGGCGCGGCGGGGCCGAGGACCGCATCCTCGGGCTGGAAATCGGCGCGGATGACTACATCGTCAAACCGTTCGAGCCGCGCGAGCTGACCGCCCGCATCCATGCGGTCCTGCGCCGCAGCGACCAGCAGCGCGCCGCGCGGCCCGACACGCAGCGCCCCGTTGTGCGCTTTGGCGCATGGACCGCCGATTTCGATGCCTGCGCGCTGTGCCACGAGGATGGCGAGGTACTGCAACTGTCCTCGGCAGAGGCCGATCTGTTACAGGTTTTCGTGCGCTCGGCGGGGCGGGTGCTGACCCGCAACCAGCTTCTGGATGCCGCCGCCACCCGCGGCGACGACCCGTTCGACCGCGCGATGGATGCACGGGTCTCGCGGTTGCGTCGCAAATTGCGCGACGACCCGCGCGCGCCGCAGATCATCCGCACCGTCTATGGCGCGGGCTATGTGTTCGTGCCCAAGGTCAGCTGACCGCCGCCCGAAGCCGGACAACCGGCGCCCCGCTCCGGCAGGGCGCAAAGCGGCGCAGGGCCGGCGCGGGACAGGCGGCGGGGCGGGGGCAGACAATTCTCCCTTCAATCGCGGGGCGCTTTGGACTAGGCATCTTGCGACAGGAGTGCAAGATGACCGACTGGACCCCCAAGCCGAATGACAGCGGCAAGCCGCATTACCTTGCCATCGCCGATGCCATCGGGGCGGATATCGCCGCAGGCCGCCTCAAGGCGGGGGACCGCCTGCCGCCGCAGCGCCGCCTTGCCGCTGCGCTGGGGATCGATTTCACCACCGTCTCGCGGGCCTATACCGAGGCGCAGGCGCGGGGGCTGGTGACCAGCCATGTGGGGCGCGGCAGCTTTGTCAGCGCCCCCCCCGCCGCGCCGCTTGCAGACCCTGCGCGCCGTGCCGCCGAAGACCTGTCGATGAATATGCCGCCCGAGCCGACGGATCCGGATCTGCTGGCCGGAATGCAGGCGGGGCTTATGGCGGTGTCGGGCCATCTGGTCGACCTGCTGCGCTATCAATCCCCCATCGGCACCGAGCCCGACCGCCTTGCCGCCCGAAGCTGGCTGGGGCCGCGCGGCCTGGATGTGGCGCTCGAGCGGATTGCGGTTACACCGGGGGCGCATGCGACAATGGCGGCGGTGCTGTCGATGCTCTGCAAGGCCGGAGACCATGTGCTGTGCGAACAGGTCACCTATCCCGGCATCCGCAATATCGCGGCGCGGTTCGGGGTGACGCTGGTCGGGCTGCAGACCGATGCCCGCGGCGTGGTGCCGGAGGCGTTGCAGGCGGCCATTCGCCGCCATCGGCCCAAGGCGCTCTATCTCAACCCGACATTGCACAACCCGACCACGCTGACCCTGCCGGCCGAGCGCCGCGCGGCGCTGGCGGCGATTTTGCGCGCCGAGGGGCTGGCGCTGATCGAGGATGATGCCTATGGCTTCGTGCCCGCCGAGGCGCCCGCCCCGCTGGCGCAGCAGATCCCGGAGCTGACATGGTATATCGGCGGGCTGTCGAAATGCCTCGGGGCGGGGCTGCGGCTGGCCTTTACCGTCACGCCGGATGCGCGCGCCACCCACCGGCTGACACAAGCGATCCGCGCGCTATCGGTCATGCCCGCGCCGCTCTCGCTGGCCCTGACGACGCGCTGGATCGAGCAGGGCACCGCCGAGGCGCTGCGTCAGGCGCTGCGCAACGAGACCGCCGCCCGTCAGGCCATTGCGCGGCGCGCGCTGGAGGGTTGCGACTATGCCACCGCCACGTCTGCGTTCCATATCTGGCTGCAACTGCCGCAGGGGCTGGGGCGGGCGGATGTGATCGCGCGGATGGCGGGGCAGCCGCTGGGGCTGATGCCATCGGATGCCTTCACCGTGGGGGCCGTCCCGCAGGACAGGCTGCGCGTCTCGCTGGGGGGCTCGATCTCGCGCGCGCAGCTCCAGACGGCACTGTGCCATCTGGGCCACGCGCTTTCGGCGCAAGGCTATATGGGCTGAGCGGCCCTTGCGGGCGGCAAGGCCCTGCAAGGCAGCACTTATGCATTCAATCTGCATACAATAGCGGGGCCGATACACCGGCCAAAGACCCGATTCCGCCTTATATCCCTGTATTTTCTCTAAGGAAGGGAATCGCCTTGCCCCAGCCTTTGCGCGATTGTAGGATATTGACGACTCGTGAAGTCCTACAATACTCATACAATCCGCAAGCATGCCCGCGCCACGCGGCCTTGCTCCGGCAGAAAGGAGAGCGACAATGATCTGGGTTCCCATCCTGTTTGGCGTGTTCAAATTTGGCGCACTCGGGGCCACGATCTTCCTGTCCATCAAATCGCATCGTGATGGCGAGGAGGAAGAGCGGCAGAAGAAGGAAGCGGCGGCCCGATCCGAGGCCCCGCTCCCTGACGCATCCTCCAACGTGCAGGGCCCCTGAGATCGCGCGCCGGAGCGGCGCATGGTCCCGCCTGCAAAGGGGCGACCGCCCCCGAGCCCTCCCCTCTCAGGCGGCCCCTTTCAGGAAGAACAGCGCGCTCATGCCCAGCCCCACCAGAATGATAAAGCGGCGCAACAGCACGGTATTGCCGATCCGGCGGGCCAGTCCGGCCCCGATATAGCCGCCAATCGCACAACAGAGCCCGACCAGCACGAGGCTCTCCCAGGCGATCAGCCCCGCCAGACTATAGGTCACCACCGACACCAGCGACAGCACCAGAGACAGCAGGTTTTTCAGCCCGTTCATCCGGTGCAGATCCGTCATGCCGATCAGCCCGAACGCGGCCAGCAGCATGATCCCCAACCCGCCGTTGAAATAGCCGCCATAGGCGGAGACGCCAAAGAGGATCGCCAGCGCCACCGGCGTCGAGGCGCTGTGCCCGCGCCGCGCCAAGCCGCGCATCAGGAGCGGACCGCCCGCGAAGGCCAGTGTCGCCAGCAGCAGGAGCCACGGGACGACGCCGGAGAACAGCGCCTCGGGCGTCACCAGCAGCAACCCCGCCCCGACCAGACCGCCCGCAATCGCGGTGCCGCTCAGCGCCGCCAGCGAGGGCCGCCCCGCCCCCGCGATCTCGCCCCGATAGGCCCATGCGCTGCCGACATAGCCCGGAAGCGCGGCAAAGGTCGCGGTGGCATTGGCCATGACAGGAGGCACGCCGGCCCAGACCAGCGCCGGAAAAGACAGGAATGTCCCGCCCCCCGCCACCGCATTCAGCGCCCCCGCCCCCAGCCCCGCCAGAGCGAGCACAAGATATGTCAGCATGGTCGTCCTCCTCCGCTGCCCTCCTTGTGTGGCATGAGCGGGGCGCGGTCTGCAAACCGGTATAGGCCGCCGCTGGATTGGCGCAAACCAACACCTATCACGGCGGGTCGCGTGATCTGAAGCGATGACCCGAGATCCTCCCGAGGGGGGCAGCCCCCCTGCCCCGTGCAAGGCGGGAATCGTGCAGGGGGGCACGGCGCAAGAGCGTGCCCTCCTGCGCCCCGAAACCGGCGCAAGGGGGCGGTGTCGCCCGATGCGTGCGAACAGAATCAACGCGCGCCGCAAGGGTGGAGGGCACGGGTATGTCGCAAATATGGCGCGCGCCCTGCGGCCATGACCTGCGGCGGAAAAACCGCAGACCCTTTGTTTTTTGGACTATTTTCCAAAGGCTTGTAAGGGATCTGACGCGTTCTGGCGCGCAGAGGGGCCGCAACGGCCGCCGTGGCTACGCCATTCAAAGTAAAAAAAGATTTGCTAAAATGCCGAGTCTCGCCATAGAAACGGTAAAAACGAGCATGACGCTAAACAGCGTTCTTAAGAAGAGCGGCGCAAAAACCGCGCGCAGAACAGGTGATCCGATGAGCGAGACCACGATCCGCATCAACGAGCGCATTCGCCGGAATGCGGAGAATATCGCGTCTGCGCTGGAAAACCATATGCTTTCGGTCTTCGCGCCCGATGCGCGCAAGGAATTGCGCCTGTTCTCGGCCGGTGAGGCCGCCGATCTGCTGGGGATCTCCACCTCGTTCCTGCGCAAACTGCATTTCGAGGACAAGATCCACGAGGTCCAGACCAGCGGCGGCGGACGCCGTTTTTACAGCGCGCAGGATCTGGCCAGCATCCGCAGCCATCTCGATAGCGGTGCCAAAGTGCCCGGAAGCTATCTCAAGGGGCGGCGCGCGGGCGACAAGGTGCAGGTGCTGTCCTTCCTCAACTTCAAGGGCGGGTCGGGCAAAACCACCAGCACGGTCCATGCCGCACAGCGGCTGGCGCTGAAAGGCTATCGGGTCCTATGTGTCGATATCGACCCGCAGGCCTCGCTGACTACGCTGTTCGGATACCGCCCCGAGGTGGATTTCCTGACCACCGGCACGATCTATGACGCGATCAAATACGACGATCCGGTGCCGCTGGCGCAGGTGATCCAGAAGACGTTCTTCCACGGGATCGACCTCGCCCCCGCCGGTCTGATCTTGCAGGAATTCGAACACGAGACCCCGCGCGCGCTGATGAACAATGTCCAGCCCGCCTTTTTCAGCCGGATGGCGATGGCGCTGGCCGAGGTCGAGGCGGCCTATGACCTGATCCTGTTCGACTGCCCGCCGCAGCTGGGCTATCTGACGATGTCGGCGCTGTGTGCCTCGACCGGATTGCTGATCACGGTGGTGCCGAACATGCTCGATGTCGCGTCGATGTCGCAGTTCTTGCAGATGAGCGCCGATCTGCTGGATGTCGTCAGCGATGCCGGTGCGCCGATGGAATATGATTTCATGCGCTTCCTGATCAACCGGATGGAACCCAATGACGGGCCGCAGCAGCAGGTTGTGGCCTTTTTGCGCAATCTCTTCGGCAAGGAAGTGATGACCAATGCGATGCTGAAATCGACCGCGATTTCGGATGCCGGTCTGACCCATCAGACAATTTACGAGGTCGAACGCAGCCAATTCCACCGCAACACCTATGATCGTGCGCTAGAGTCACTCAATGGAGTGAATGATGAGCTTGAATCGCTGATTCAGGCGGCATGGGGTCGCTGAGAAAGGAACACACCGAGATGGCACGCAAAGGTATCCTGAATAGCAACATCACGCCGGCGGCAGAAACCCAGCCTCGTCAAAGACTTATGCCGCAAGGGGCGGTGGGGGCGCTGCAATCGAGCCTGACCAAGCTGCAAGAGAATGCGGTGCAGGAAATCAACCCTGCGCTGATCGACAATGCCGGTCTGGAAGACCGTCTGGGGCTGGACCCTGTGGAACAGGCGCGGCTGAAGGAAAGCCTGCAGACCTATGGGCAACAGGTGCCGGTGCTGTTGCGCCCGCATCCCAAGACGCCGGGCCGGTTCGAGATTGTCTATGGGCGCCGCCGTCTGGCCGCGCTGCGCGATCTGGGTCTGCCGGTCAAGGCGATGGTGCGCCAGCTTGATGATCACGCGCTGGTCATGGCGCAGGGGCAGGAAAACAACACCCGCACGGATCTGAGCTTTATCGAAAAAGCCAGCTTTGCCGCGCAGTTACAGGCCTCGGGCTATGACCGCCCGACGATTGCCGCAGCCCTTGCGATGGATCTGCCGATGGTCAGCCGGATGCTGAAGGTCGGACAGGCCTTCCCCCTGCCCTTCCTGCGCCAGATCGGGCGCGCGCCATCGATCGGGCGCGAACGCTGGATGACGCTGGTCAAGCTGTTCGAGGATGCCGCCGCGCGCAGCCGTGCCCATACATTCATGAACCGCCCCGAATTTGTGGTGCTCCAGACGGATGCGCGCTTCGAGGCGGTGCTGGCCGCCGCCCAGAACAAACACCGCGCCGCCCCTGCCCCCGTCAAGGCAGAGCCGCGCAAGGCCACGATCACCACGGCACAGGGCACCCCGCTTGCCCAGCTCAGGGCCACCGATAAGGGGCTGAGCCTGTCGGTGAAGACCGAAGGCTTTGATGCGTGGATCGAGGAGAATGCCGAAGACCTGCTCAATGAATGGTTTGCCCGCTGGCAAGCCGAAAAATAATGCAGGCCGAGCAAGAGCAATGAAACCAGAACAGGAGGCACATCTCGGGACCCCCAAATAAGAAAAGCCCCCCAAGCAAATTGGAAGGCCCTTCTCGTCGTTAGCACCTACGGGATACCTTGCCTTTCGCGCCACGTCAACTCTGCCGCTTGGACAGGGCCTGATTTTTTGCGTCCTGCGTGAACGTTCATGACATATTTCTCCACGCGTATGCACGGGCAGCCGGTTCAGGCCCTGCCCGATGGTCCAGTATTGTCAGCTGACAAATGGGCCATTGTCGAGGATCTGACCGAGGCTGCGGCGGATTTCGGTCTGACGCATCGCAGCATTGCGGTGCTGCGGGCGATGCTGACCTTTTTCCCCGAGCGCAGCCTCCCTGCCCTGCCCGGACGCGCGATTGTCTTTGCCTCCAATGACAGTCTGGGCACCCGTCTGGGCGGCATGCCCGAAAGCACCCTGCGCCGTCATCTGGCCGCGCTGGTCAGCGCCGGTGTGATTGCCCGCCATGACAGCCCCAACCGCAAACGCTATGCCAAGCGCATCGGCGGCACGATCGCGCGGGCCTTCGGTTTCGATCTGGCGCCGCTGGCTCAACTGGCGCGCCGTATCCACCAGAAAGCCTGTGACGCTCAGGCCCGCGCGCAGGAACATGCGGCCCTGCGTCAGGACGTGCTTGTGGCGCGGCACGACCTGCTGAGCCATCTGCCGCAGGCGGATCGGGACGAGGGTGCGCATCACAGCCACAGCGCGCTTCTGGCACGGACCAAGCTGATCCTGCGCCACAAGAACAATACCGCCGCACTCAAGACCCTGTTGCAGGACTATACCGAGGCGCTCGCACAGCTGGGCCAAACGGGTCATCCGCAAATGGGATATGTTGAAAAAGCAGCGGAAATGGATGCCAGCAACAGCGAAAATGAGCGGCACCAACAGAGGGTAATCAATAAAAAAAATCCAGAGCCTCGAACAAGCGGAGCAACGGATATTCGCCCCGAAGATCCGGACCTCGAAGCTTCAGGGCCCGAAATCTCACGCCCTGAACGGCAAGGTACCACACAGCAAGCTTCTGGGCAGGCGGATCGCGGCAACCGGATGGGGTCGGCTCTGCCGGTGCTCGCGGACTTCACCGAATACTGCAAGATGTATCCCGAAACCGCTCGGGACTGGCGAGAGCTGCACCAGCAGACAACCCAGCTTGTCGCGATGATGGGGATCGACGCACAGGTCTATGAAGAGGCGCAGCATATCATGGGAACCGAGATCGCCTCTATCGCCGTGCTATGCCTGTTGGAACGCTTCGAGAGGCTGCAAAATCCGGGCGGGTTCCTGCGCCATCTGACGCAGTGCGCCCGTTCCGACAGATCCGGATCGCGGGGGCAGGTGGTGGCACGCTTGCTGCGGGAAACGGGGAGAATTGTCAGCTGACAATTCCTGTCCGGCGTGGGGACTGCGCGCTTTGACCAGACGAAAGCGCCGGCCCGCCCCCTGCACGGCCGCGCTGTCACAAAGGAACGGGTCAGCCCCCGTTCTGGCCCTGCGCCTCCAAGGCACGGGCTTTCTGCGCCAGAGCGGCAGCGGCAGGAAATCCGAACCCCTCGATGGCCTCGGCCAGCCCCGCCCAGAAGCCCTTGAACCCCTGCCCCAGCGCCTCGGTCCAGTAGTGGCAGGCACGCGCCTCCTGCCCTGCAAGCGCCGCAAGACGCCCCAGATTGAAGCTGGCCCAGCAATCGCCCGCCCCTGCCCCGATGTCGTAATACATCCGCGCGCGCGGCAGATCGGGGGCCACGCCGCGGCCGGTTTCATAGCATTGCCCCAGCATGTTATAGGCCTTGTCCAGCCCCGCCTCTGCCGCCTGATGATAGAGCGCGACAGCCTCTGCCGGATCGCCAAACGGGGCCGGTGCCTGAAGGTAGAGATCCGCCAGATTGAACCGCGCCCAGACATGCCCGCGGGCAATGGCGCGGCGATACATGGCGATTGCCAGCCGCAGGTCTGGGCGCCCGCCGCGCAGCCCCAGATGGGCGATCCGGCCCAGCATGTTGAAGGCGCGTGGCTCGTCCTGACGGGCCGCCGCCGAAAACGCCTCCCATGCCGCTTCGGGGTTTCCGGCGCTCAGCAGCATCTGCCCGAGGCCAAGCTGCACCTCGCAAAGCGATGCGCGGCAGGCCGGCGCGCTCATAGCTCCGCCCATAGCCGGACAAGGTTGTGGTAATGGCTGACAAAGCGTTGCAGCGCCTCGCCCTCGTCGCCATAGGTGGCGCGCATCTGGCGGATCGCGGTGTCGAGATTGTAGAGCATGGCGCGTTTGTCATCTTCGCGCACCATGGATTGCGCCCAGAAGAACGAGGCCCAGCGGCTGCCACGGGTCACCGGCGTGACGTGATGCAGGCTGGAGGAGGGGTAGACGATCATATCGCCGGCTGGCAATTTCACCCGCTGCTGGCCGAACGTATCCTCGATCACCAGCTCGCCCCCGTCATAGGCCTCGGGATCGGTGAGGAAAATCGTGGTCGAGACATCGGCCCGCAGCCTTGCACCTCCGGCCACGGTGCGGATCGCGTTATCGGTATGGGCACCGAAGGTCATGCCGGTGTCATAGCGGTTGAACATCGGCGGCAGCACGCGCAGGGGCAGGGCGGCCGCATTATAGAGATCGTTGCGGGCCAGAGCGCGCAGGATATGCTCGCCCAGCCGCTGCGCGATCTCGCTGTCGGCGGGGATCTGCAGATTGTGCTTGGACTGCGCCGCCAGATCGCCGGCGGTCAGGCGGCCATCGGCCCATTGGCTGGTCTCCAGCGCATGGCGGAACTGCGCCACGTCCTCGGCGCTGAGAATATTGGGAACATGGATCAACATGGGATGTCTCGTCTGGAAAGAAAAAGGGGCAGGGGGTGGCCCTGCCCCGTCCGGTCAGAAGTTCTTGGTGAAACTCAGCCCGAAGGACCGCCCGCCGGTGGGCGTGGCCCGTGTGCCGTTGAAGGCCGCACTGTAATTGTCGTGATCGGTCAGGTTATAGGCGTTGAAGCCGATGCGGTAGCTGTCGGTGGTGTAGGAAATCGCCGCATCAAGGCTGACCGTTTCGGGGATCTCGGCGGTATTGGCCGCGTTCACATAATAGGCCGAGGCATATTTGATCCCGCCGCCCACCGACAGATCGCCCGACAGGTGGGTCTTCTCGGGGCCGAAATGATAGGCGGTCCACAGCGTAAGGTTATGTTTTGAAACGCCCGGAGCGTCATTGCCAATGGTTGCGGCATCGATCCCGCGCCCGTTGATCACCTCGCCGTCAAGATAGGCATAGCTGGCGCTGACGGTCCAGTCGTCGCTGATCTGGCCGGTCGCCCCTAGCTGCACGCCACGGATCCGCACCGCATTGCCCGCATCCGAGAAGCCGGTGGAGACGGTGCCGTCATCATTGACGGTAAAGGAGTTCTTCTTGCGGATCTGGAAGGCCGCGCCGGTCAGCCCCAGAGTGCCGTCAAACAGGTCCATCTTGCCGCCGATTTCCAGATTGTCCGACCGCTCGGGGTCATAGGCATCATTGGCCACTGTCGCGCTGGTGCCTTGCGAGCTTTGCGCGATATCGGTGCCGATCGGGCGATAGGAGCGCGAGGCGGTGGCATAGACCATCGTATCGGCATTGGGTTCCCAGATCACGCTCAGCGAGGGGCTGATGCGGCCCGCGCTGGTATCGGTGTTGGTTTCGGTGCTGGAGCCGATGGTGTAGCCGTCGAAGGTGCTGCGGAAATAATCTGCCCGTGCGCTGGCCTGCACCGACCATTGCTTGTCGATAGAGATCCGGTCGGCGGCGACGATGCCGATATCGGTCGCGGTGGAATCCGAGGCGGTATCGTAATCATAGCTGCGCGACACACCGGCGCCCGAATGGGACGGGTCGATCACCGTCTGCGTGACGCGGCCCGTTGTGCTGCCGCGCACCCGACGGTCGGTCTGATAGGTCAAGTCCAGCCCCAGCAGCGCCTTGTGACGCATCCCGAACAGCTCGCCCTCGGCATGGGCGGCCAGCATGTTCTCGAAGCCCCAGCCGGATTGTCTGTAGGCAACCCCGCCGCCTGCCCCATAGCTCATATCGACATTGGTGCCCGCCTGCAGAAGCGCCAGATTGGCGGCACTGACCGAGCCCGGCGACGTGATCGCGAAATCGCGGTTATAGTTTTTGAGCCGCGTGTCATTGGTCAGCGTGACCCCGTTCGAAAGCGTGGTCTCGAAGCTGGAGGTCAGCGTGTGGTTGCGGGTCTCGTCCTTGTCGCTGTCGCGGACATAGGAGGTGCTGCTGTCATAGCCCGGAATATCGTATTCCAGAAGCGGGCGGGCGATCCCGTCCGAGCCGGTGGCCATCGGCTGGCCCTGATCGGGGGTGCCGTCGCCGTGGTAATATTCATAGCCCAGATGCCAGGTGGTGCTGGTGCCCAGCCCCATGCCGTAATCCACCGCCAGCCCGCGCGCATCGACCGAGACATTGTCACGCCCCGCCGCATCGCCATTCTGGTTCATGATATTCACGCGCACGGCCGATGTCTCGGAAAGCTGCCGGTTCATATCCAGCGTCTCGCGGGTGCTGAGGCCCGATTTGACACTGCCCGAAACCGAATTGGCATCGCCCAGATGGGCTTTCTTGGTCTGCTGGTTGATCACGCCGCCCAGATTGCCCACGCCGAAGGCCTCGCCGGTGGGCCCCTGAATCACGGCCACGGATTCGGTGTTATAGGTGTCATGCGCATAGGTGCCGAAATCGCGCAGGCCATCGGTATAGATGTCGCCCGCCGCCGAGATGCCGCGCAGTTTGAACTGGTCGCCCTCAAGGCCGCCACGGCCCTCGCCGCTGGATAGCGTCACCCCCGGCACATTGCTCAGCGCCTCTTCAAGCGTGGTGATCTGCTGCTCTTTCATCGTTTCGGCCGAGACCACCGAAACGGTTTGCGGCGTGTCCTTGACCGACCCGCCCAGCATCCGCCCCGCCCCTTCGACGACGGCACCATTGGCATTGCTGCCGCTGCTATCCTCGACATAGATCGGGTCCAGCGTGACCGCACCGGCATTGGATGTGGTGGTGGATGTATCCTGCGCCAGCGCGTCCGAGGGGGCGGTGCCGATCAGCCCTGCCGCCCCGACAGAGGCGAGGACACCCGTTGCATAACGAGATTTCGAAGCCATGTTTCTACCTTGGTTACCGAGAAAGGATGGCTGGCGCGGCTCTGTCACAGAGGCCTTGGCTGGCTGGGTCTCGCGCAGATACCGCCGCAGGGGGGCGGCGACAATATGCCTTTTTCCCGCGCGGGGGCAGCGTGGCATCGGGGTCACGCGGGGCCTTTGCGGGCAGGGGGGCCTTTGCGGGCAGGGGGGCGCCCTGTGCCCGCAGAAAGGAAACGCTCTTTTCCAATTTGGGGCGTGGTCTGTCACTGTCGCCGCCGTCTCTGGGGCTTGCCCCGCACCCCACGCTCGCACCACGCTTGCGCAATAGGGCGAAGGGGTCCCTCACGCAAAGGGGGCGGGGTGCCCGATTTGCAGGCGGTTTGCGGCCCGCCTTGCGTGTTTGACAGCATGGCGGCACAAACAGGGTTTACTTTCCGGCGTTTCTATTGAAGATCAGGGATGTGCCTTTGGCACCTGCTGACACCGCCTGCCAATAATGCCATCCGGTGTCCCGATCCGCGCAGACAATAATGTCGGCGTCGCCTTCCTGTTCCAGATCCCGTGAGGCTTGTCCGCGATGGCTTTGGCCGGTCGCTGCGCCTCTGGCCGTCCTGACCTGTCCGCCTTTGGCGCGGGGCAGGGGCCGCGCAGGGTCTGTCTGGCGGGCGCATAACAAAAAATCCCAACAGTGGAGAAGTTCCATGACTATGACCCGTCGCCATGTGCTTGGCGCGTTCGGTGCCGCTGGCCTGTCTACGCTGGCAAGCCCGCTTCTGGCCAAAACCCGCCCGATCACCATTTCCGCCCTGTACGATCTGTCGGGCGGGCTGGAGGTCTATGGCCAGCCGATCGTCGATACGCTGAAATTCGCGGTCGCGCAGCAGAACGAGAAGGGCGGCCTGCTGGGGCGCGAGATCGATCTGAAGGTCTATGATCCGCAATCCAACATGCAGCTTTATTCGCAATTCGCCCGTCAGGCGGCGCTGGCCGATGCGCCCGATGTGGTCTTTGCCGGTATCACCTCCTCCTCGCGCGAGGTGGTGCGCCCGATCCTGCGCCAGTTCAATAGGCTGTATTTCTATGCCAACCAGTATGAGGGCGGGGTCTGCGACCGCAACATGTTCGCCACCGGCGTGACCCCGGGCCAGACGGTCGACAAGCTGGTGGAGTATTCGCTGCGCAATTTCGGCAAGAAGGTCTATATCGTGGCGGCGGATTACAATTACGGCCAGATCGTCGCGGATTGGGTGCGCAAATATACCCAGCAGGGCGGCGGCGAGGTGCTGGAGGTCGAATTCTTCCCCCTTGATGTGACCGATTTCAAGACCTCGATCTCGAAGATCCAGAGCGCCAGACCCGATTATGTCTGGTCGGCGCTGGTGGGCGGGGCGCATATCTCGTTCTACCGGCAATGGCAGGCGGCGGGGATGCATGGCAAGATCCCGCTTTCCTCGACCACCTTTGCCGGTGGCAACGAACATGTGGTGCTGACGCCCGAGGAATGCAACGGCTTCATGGTCTGCCAGAACTACCTGCAAGAGCTGGCCACGCCGGAGAACGCGCGCTTTGTCGAGGCGTTCCACAAGATGTATGGCGCGGACTATCCCTATATCACCGAGCTGGGCATGGGGGCCTATCAGGGCTTCCTGCTTTGGGCTGCCGCGGTCGAGAAGGCGGGCAGTGCCGAGCGTATGCCGGTGATCGAGGCGCTCGAGACGGGGCTGTCGCTGGCCGCTCCGAGCGGGCAGGTGACGATTGATCCCCAGACCCATCACACGATCATGGATGTGCATATCGCCCGCGTCGAGAATGGCGGGCTGATCCCCGTGCAGACCTTCGCCCAGCAGGCACCGGTTGATACGGCGGTCTCGTGCAACCTGCGCGAACATCCCGGGGACACACAGCAATATGTGGTCAAATTCTAAGCCCCTCCGAGCCATAAGGAAAAGACAAGATGGATTTCGTGGCGGTTCTCGCAATCGAATTTCTCGGGTCGATCGCCATTCTGGTGCTGATCAGCATCGGACTGGCGGTCGTCTTCGGGATGATGAAAGTGATCAACATGGCGCATGGCGAGTTTCTGATGCTCGGCGGCTATGTGGCGATCTATGGCACCAACTGGGCGGGGCTGAATTTCTGGGTCAGCTCGCTGGTCGTGGCCCCGCTTGTGGTGGGCGCGGTCGGTATGGGGCTGGAATGGCTGGTGGTGCGCCATCTCTACGGGCGCATGATCGACACCATGCTGGCCACATGGGGCATCAGTCTGGCGCTGGTCGGGGCGATGACGATGCTGGTGGGCAATACCACGCAGGGCCTGTCCACGCCGCTGCCCAGCCTGCAGATCGGGGCCTATTCGGCCAGCGGCTATGTGCTGTATCTGATCGTGCTGGCGGGGCTGGTGGTCGCGCTGCTTTACGCGCTGTTCAAGCGCACGACCTTCGGTCTTCTGGCGCGGGCCACAACCCAGAATGCCGATATGGTGGCCGCGCTCGGGGGCAATCCGCGCCGGATCTATGCCAGCACTTTCGGTCTGGGCGCGGCGCTGGCGGGGCTGGGCGGGGCGGCGCTTGCGCCGATGACAGGGGTGATCCCGACCATCGGTGCCAGCTATATCGCCAAGGCCTTCATCACCGTCATCAGCGGCGGCGGGGCCGTGATCGCGGGCAATCTCAGTGCCTCGGTGCTTTATGGGGTGGTCTCGCAGGTCTTTACCTATCTCTACACGCCGGTCATCGGGCAGGTCGCGCTTCTGGTGGCGGCGATGGTGCTGATCCGCTTTCTGCCCAAGGGCATTACCGGCCGCTTCTTCAAGAGGTCCATCTGATGACGAAACAGCAATATCCGGTACTGGCGCTTGTGGCGGTGTTCGGGCTGGCGATGGCGCTGCCCGCGCAGATGCAGCTTTACACCGTCTACGAGGCGACGGTCTATCTGGTGATGGCGATCCTTGCCCTCAGTCTGGCCTTCATCTGGGGCAAGGGCGGGATCATGTGTCTGGGGCAATCGGCCTTTTTCGGGCTGGGGGCCTATGCCTATGCGGTTGCCGCGCTCAATTTCGGGCCGGGAGTGGTGGCCTGCCTTGCCGCGGTCGCGCTGCCCGCTTTGGGGGCCGCGCTGCTGGGGTATTTCATGTTCTACGGGCGGATCAGCGATATCTATGTCGGTGTGATCACATTGGCGGTGACCCTGATCCTGTTCAACCTGATGAACTCCACCTCGGGGCCGCACTACCATATCGGGCAGGCGCGTCTGGGCGGGTTCAACGGCATTACCGGCATTCCGACGCTGGCATGGCCCGATGGCACGCCGCTGTCGCCTGCGGCGCTGTTCCGGCTGACGGCGGGGCTGCTGGTGGCGGTTCTGGCGGCGCTGGGGCTGTATCTGCGCAGCCCTGCGGGCA
This sequence comes from Thioclava sp. GXIMD4216, assembly GCF_037949285.1. Taxonomy (NCBI): domain Bacteria; kingdom Pseudomonadati; phylum Pseudomonadota; class Alphaproteobacteria; order Rhodobacterales; family Paracoccaceae; genus Thioclava; species Thioclava sp. GXIMD4216. The sequence goes on along the minus strand of NZ_CP149929.1, from coordinate 17,000 downwards.
AGCTGGCGCTGGCGGTGCGCGAGAACGAACACCGCGCCGAGCTGCTGGGCTATAACGTCGCGCTGAGCAAGCTGAGCACCTTTGCCATTGGTGGCGCGGTGGCGGGGCTTGCGGGCGGGCTGTTTGCGAATTGGGGCGCGTTTGTCAGCCCCACGGTCTTTGCCCTGCTGCAATCGGCGCAGATCATCATCTGGGTGATCGTGGGCGGGCGCGGCACGCTGGTCGGGCCGATCCTTGGCTGTATCGCGCTGCAATGGGCCACCACCCAGCTTGGCACGCAGCAGGTGGTGCAGGTCAATCTGGTGCTGGGCGTGGTGCTGAGCGCCTTTGTGCTGCTGGTGCCGGCGGGTCTGCTGCCGAGCCTTGGCAAATGGGTGCGTCCTCTTCGGGCGGCGCGGGCGCAAGGCGGGCCATTGGCTGCGGCGGGGCCGCAAAGGAGTGCAAGACATGAGGGAGGGTCCGGCCATGACGCATGACACGCTGTTGCAGGCCCGCGGGCTGGGGATCAGCTTTGGCGGGGTCGATGCCGTGGGGGCGGTCGATTTCGACCTGCGCCCGCGCGAGCTGCGCTGCCTGATCGGCCCCAACGGGGCGGGCAAGACCACCTTCTTCCGGCTGCTGAGCGGGCAATATGCGCCCAGCCGTGGCACGATCCGCTTTGACGGGCAGCCGTTGCAGGGGCTCAGGCCCTTCGAGATCGCGCGGCGCGGCATCGGGGTGAAGACGCAGGTGCCCAGCCTTTTCGAGGGGCTGAGCCTGCGCGCCAATATCGAACTGGCCGCCAGCCGCAGGCTGCGCGGGGCGGAGCTGGCCGCCGAGGTCGAGGCGGTGCTGCACCGGATCGGGCTGCATGAGCTGCGCGAGACGCCCTGTGCCGAGCTGGCGCATGGCCAGCGCCAATGGGTCGAGCTGGGGCAGATCCTTGCCTCGCGGCCCAAGCTGGCGCTGCTGGACGAGCCTGCGGCGGGGATGACCCATGACGAAAGCCTCAGGACGGTGGCGCTGATCCGGCAGATCACCCGCGAAAGCGCGGTGATCGTGGTCGAGCATGACATGGAGTTCATCCGCCTGCTCGGGGCGGAGGTGACGGTGTTCGAACGGGGCCGGATCATTGCGCAGGGCAGTTTTGCGCAGGTGGCCCGCGATCCGCAGGTGCGGGCCGCCTATCTGGGACGGAAGGAGCAGGCGGATGCTTGAGATACGCGATCTGAAATCGGGCTATGCGCGGGTGCCGGTGCTGAACGGGGTGACGCTCTCGCTGGGGCAGGGGGAATGTCTCGGCCTTCTGGGGCGTAATGGCATGGGCAAGACCACGCTGTTGCGCGCCATCATGGGCGGGCTTCCGGCATGGTCGGGGCAGGTGCAAAAGGCCGGCCAGCCGCTGGACCGCCTGCCGCCGCAAGCCCGCGCCCGCTGCGGGATCGGCTATGTGCCGCAGGGCAAGCAGCTGTTTTTGCAGCTGAGCGTCGAGGAAAACCTGCGCATGGGCTGTGTGAAGGATTTCGGCCGGACGCGCGCGGCTCTGGCCGAGACGCGGGCGCTGTTTCCGCGGCTCGAACGGCTGTTCGAGCGGCAGGCGGGCATGCTGTCGGGCGGCGAGCAACAGCTTCTGGCGCTGGCGCGCTGTCTGTGCGGGGCGCCCGATGTGATCTTGCTGGACGAGCCGACCGAGGGCATCCAGCCCTCGATCTGCGACGAGATCCTGGACGTGCTGCACCATTTGCGCCGCGAGCGCGGGCTGGCGATCCTGCTGGTCGAGCAGGATATCGATTTCCTGTGGCAGATCTGCGACCGCGTGCTGACGGTGAATAAGGGCCGGATCGAGGGGGTGATCGAGCCCGCCGCCGCCGGCTCGATCGAGCAGGCGAAAACCTTTATCGGAATTGAAGGGTAATATCATGACCATCCGCAAACCGGATCTTGCGGCGGTTCGGGCCGCCTCGGACGCCTATCAACTGGCCATCCCCGAGGCGGAGCTGCCCGCCTATCACCGCCTGCTGGAGGGGGTCGCCGCCGACTACGCGATGGTCGATGCGCTGACCGACACCCCGCCCGCGCCCCGTTTCCCGCGCCTGCCGGGGCAGCGCCCCGCCCCCGAGGACAACCCCTATAACGCCTGGGCCATCCGCAGCACGGTGGCGGGCGCGCCCGACGGCCCGCTGAAGGGGCTGCGGGTGGCGCTGAAGGACAATATCTGCCTTGCGGGCGTGCCGATGATGAATGGCGCAGGCCCGCTGCGCGGCTATCTGCCCGAGATCGACGCCACCGTGGTCACCCGCCTGCTGGAGGCGGGCGCGCGCATCGAGGGCAAGGCGCAATGCGAATTCTTCTGCGTCTCGGGCAGCAGCCATACCAGCGATCAGGGGCCGGTGCGCAACCCCCATGACGAGACGCGCTCGGCGGGGGGGTCGTCTTCGGGCTGCTCGGCGCTGGTGGCCAGTGGCGAGGTCGAGATCGGTATCGGCACCGATCAGGGCGGCTCGGTGCGTATCCCTGCCGCCTATGCGGGGTTTGTCGGGATGAAACCGACCTGGGGTCTGGTGCCCTATACCGGCATCATGCCGGTCGAGCAGACGCTGGACCATGCGGGCATCATGACCGCCGATATCGCCACCAATGCGCGTGTGCTGGACGTGCTGGCAGGCCCCGACGGGCTGGACCCGCGTCAGGGCGCGCAGCCGGTGCGGGCGGGCCGCTATGGCGCGGGCCTTGCGGCGGGCTGTGGCGGGCTGCGGATCGGGCTGCTGCGCGAGGCGTTCGGCTGGGCCAATTCCGAGGCCGATGTCGATGCGAAAATCCGCGCAGCCGCGCAGGTCTTCGCCCGTCTGGGGGCCGATCTGCACGAGATCAGCGTGCCGCTGCACCGTCAGGGGCATGCGATCTGGACCCCGATTGCCACCGAAGGCACCGTGCGGCTGCTGGAGGGGCTGAATTACGGCTCGAACTGGAAGGGGTTGTATGTGACCAGCCTGATGCGCGCACAACGCGACTGGCGCGACCATGCGGCGCTTTTTCCGCCGGATATGAAGTCGGTTCTGCTTGCGGCGCATCATTTTGGTGGCAAATATGACGGGTATTACTATGCCAAAGCCCAAAATCTGGTACGACGGTTGAAAGCCGCCTATCTTGCCGCCTTTCAGGAGGTCGATCTTCTGCTGATGCCCACTGTTCCGCTCAAGGCTCCGGTGCTGCCCGGTCCGGACTGCGACCCGGAAACCTTCGTGACCCGTGCGCTGGAGATGAATGCCAATACCGCGCCGTTCAACGCGACGGGGCTGCCCGCGCTCAGCCTGCCCTGTGGCCGCAGCGCGGGGCTGCCGGTGGGGATGATGCTGGTCGGGCCGGACCATTCGGAGGCGCGGCTCTATCAGGCGGGGGCGGCCTTCGAGGCGGCGCAGGACTGGACGGTTCTGTGATGGCGGCGATGACGCATAGACCGGACGGGCTGCCGGTGGGGCTGCTGTTCTCGCCCCATAGCCTGACCGCCGAAGTCGAGAAAACCCAGATCCGCGCGACCTGTCTGGCGATCGAGGAGGTCAATGCGCAGGGCGGCGTGAATGGCCGCCCGCTGGTGCCGCATCTGCCCGATATCGGGGCCGGTGCCGCCGATTACCGCCGCGCCGCCGAACGGCTTTGCGCCGAGGCCGATGTGCAGGTGTTTTTCGGCACCCATATGTCGAACTCGCGCAAGGCCACGCTGCCGGTGGTCGAGGGGCGGGGGGCCTTGCTGTTCTATCCCACGCTCTACGAGGGGTTCGAATTCTCGCGCAACTGCCTGTATACCGGTGCCGCCCCGAACCAGAATTCGGTGCAACTGGCCGCGCATATCCTGACCCGCTATGGCAAACGGGTGTTTTTCGTGGGCAATAACTACGTGTTCGCCCATGAATCCAACCGCATCATGCGCGATCTTTTCGAACAGGCGCAGGGCACGGTCTGCGCCGAGATCTACCTGCCGTTCGAGGTCTCTGCCGAGGCGCTGCAACAGGTGATGGCGCAGGCCGAGGCACTGGCCCCCGATGTGATCTACTCGACCCTTGTCGGGCGCGATACGGTCAAGCTGCACGAGGCCTTCGCGCGCAGTCCCCTGCGCGGGCGGGGCGTGCCGATTGCCAGCGTGGCCACCAACGAGGCCGATCTGGCGCAGATGGGCGCCGAGCTGGCCGAGGGCTGTCTGGCGGCGGCGCCCTATTTCTCGTCGCTGCGCAGCGATGCCAGCCTGCGCTTTGTGGCCGCCTATCGCGCGCGCTTCGGGGCGCAGGCCCCGATCACCGCAGGGGCGGAGGCGGCCTATTCGCAGGTCTGGATGTTCGCCCTTGCCGCGGCGCAGGCGGGGTTTGCCGGACGGGCAGGGCAGGCGGGGCTGTCGCCCTTGCTGGAGGCGCTCGGCACGGTGCGGTTTGACGCGCCGCAGGGGCCGGTCAAGCTGGATATGGACACCCATCACAGCTATCTGTGGCCCCGCATCGCGCAGGCCTCCGCGCAGGGCGTGTTCGAGGTGATCGGGGAGGCCGCGCGCAGGGTCAAGCCCGAGCCCTTCATGGTGCAGCACCATTTCGGAGGGGCCTATCCGGAGCATGTCTAAAGCCCGCAACATGCCGAAGATCAGCGACCTCAAGGGGATGAAAGTGCTGGTTTTCCTGCCTCCGGAGGAAGAGGCGCAGGAGCTTGTGAGCCACCTGATCCGCATCGGCTGCCTGCCGCAGCTGAGCTGGCCCGTTCCGCAGGCGCTGCCGCTGGATGTGGATGTGGTGATCACCACGGTCGATACCGATATCCGCGCCGAGCTGCTGGCGCTGGCCGAACATGTCGATGACCGCCATCCGCCGATCATCGCGCTGGCCGGATACGAAGACCCCGCCACCTTGCAGATCGTGCTGGGGCTGCGTGCGGCCGCGGTGATCGAGCGTCCGGTCAAGCCCTTCGGATTGTTGACCAATCTGCTGATCGCGCGCGACATCCGGCAACGGCGGCAGGCCCATGCGCAGCGCATCGCCGAGGTCGAGCGGCGGCATCTGTCGCTGTCGGTGGTGCAACTGGCCAAGATCCTGCTGACCCGCATCGAGGGCCTGCCGCCGGAGCAGACCCACCGCCATCTGCAGAAGACCGCGATGAACCGGCGCTGCTCGCTGGAGGTGCTGGCCGAAGAGATCATCGCGCGCCATCTGGGCACGGCTCTGGCCGAAACCACGCCGCCTGCGGCGGGGCTGCGGGGGACAAGGCAGGGGGGATCTGGGCCGGGGGTATCGGGGGAAGGATCATCGGAGGAAGGATCTGGCAGGGACAGGGGGATCGGGGAGAGGCCCGAACGTGATGGGCCGATGCAGCGGGGCGGGCCTGTATAGGGCGGCTTTGCGCTCGGGCATAGCTCCGATGTCGGGCCGCCTCCTGCCGCTATGCCGCCTGCCTCTATGCCGCGCTTTCGCGGTTTGGCCCCGTTCGTTCTGGCCCCGCCGTTCTGCCTTGCGCCTGCGCCCGAAAAGCGGGAGAATTGGCAACAGGCCCGAGGGTCTTGCTATGGCTTTGCTATGGCCCTGCCTTCCGCCATGCGGCGCGCCGCTTGCGGCCTGCCCCGGGATCGGGCCGTGCGGGGAAGCGGTGGCACAGGCAGAGGTCCGGAAGCGGGGGCATATGGTCAGCATCAAGGATATCGCCAGACAGGCAGGCACCTCGGTGTCCACGGTCTCGCGGGCGCTCAATCACAGCGGCTATGTCTCGCAGGAGGTGCGCGCGCGGGTCGAGCAGGCCGCGCGGGCGCTCAATTACCAGCCCAATGCGGGGGCGCGGACCCTGCGCAGCGGGCGGTCCAACCTGATCGGGGTGATGCTGCCCTCGCTCGAGGTCGAGTTCTTCGCCCGTCTGGCCCATCGTATCGAGCAATGCCTGTTCCAGCAGGGCTATCAGGCGCTGATCTGTTCCACCGCCGAAGACCCCGCCCGCGAGAAAGCCTATGTGGACACCTTTGCCGCCAAACAGGTGGACGGGCTGCTGGTGGCGGCGATCGGGGCGGGGCCGGAAGGGTTGCAGGCGCTGGCCGATACCGGCATTCCCATTGTGGCCATCGACCGTCATGCGCAGGGCGCGCCGGTGCTGACCATCGGGTCGGACCACAAGATGGGCGGCGGGCTGGCGGCGCGGCATCTGCTTGCGCTCGGCCATCGGGAGGTGGTCATTCTGGGGGCCCCGTCGCATTCCGAGCCGATCCGGCTGCGGGCGCAGGGCATGATCGAGGCCTTCGAGGCCGAGGGGCTCGCGCCCCCCGCGCTGGTGCTGGGCGAGACGCATAACGTGCGCTCCTGCGAGGCGCTGGCCTTCGGTCTTCTGTCACAGGCGGCCCGCCCCAGCGCGATCCTTGCCACCAGCGATATCGCGGCGGTGGCGGCGATGCGGGCGGCCAAGCGGCTGGGTCTGGAGCTGCCCGAGGATCTGTCGGTGACGGGCTTTGACGACAATCCGATGGCGCGCTGCGTCTGGCCGGACCTGACCACGATCCGCCAGCCGGTGGACGAGATCGCGCGCCAGAGCGTGGACAATCTTCTGGCGCGGATCAAGGCCGTCGATCATGGCGGGGCCGAAGAGATCACGCTGGATGTGACCCTGATCGAGCGGCATTCCACCGCCCCGTTGCGCTCTGGCTGACCCTGTCCTGTTTCCTTCGTCCTGTTTCCTTCGTCCTGTTTCTGTGGCCCGTTCCTTCGTCCCGCGACGGGGGGCATATGGCAGGCCCCTAAAGGGCGCGTATGCCGATGTGGTAACGGGTGGCAAGCCAGTGGCCGGCGCGGAAGGGATAGGTTGTGGCCACCCCCTCCTGACGCAGCGGCGTGGCGGCACGGGAGGCCGCGACGCCCAGATCGAAACAGGCCCGCACCGGTTCCAGCCCCAGCGCCAGATGCTGCCCGTTCCACGGCGCATGGGCGCGGCCACGATTGGAGACCCAGATCATCAGCGCGGGGAACAGCGCCGCGTCATAGCGCAGCTCGGTGCACAGGCCCGCGTGATGGTCATGCAGCCGCACAGCCCCGCCCTTTGCCACCGCCAGAAGCCGCGTCTCGCTGGCCCCTGCAAGCGGCAGGCGCGACAGATCCAGCCCATCGCCCCGATGCCCGTCCCGCAGCGGCAGCGCGGCCAGCCCCGCCGCCCGTCGGGCGGGGCGGACGGGCGAGGGGTCGGCCGCCGGATCGGCGGGATGGGTCCAGACATGGCTCAGCCCGTCGATCTCGATCCGGGCCGCGCCCCTGCGCTCGGGCAGCGCCAGAACCGGATGCAGCCCGATGGGCAGATCGCCGTCGCGCCGTGGCAGGATCTCGAGCCCGATCTCGAGGCCGCAACCCCGTGGCCGCAGGGTGCGGCGCAGGCGGGCGACGGGATGGGGCGCGGGCAGCGCGATCTCGGCCGTGATCATCGGGGTGGGTGGGCCTGACGGGGTGGGCGGAGTGGAGGCCAGCCCCAGATCCCAGTGCAGATGGGCGGCCGTGCCATGTGGCAGCGGGTCCTCCCAGATGCCTGCCGCGCCCTGCCATTGCGCGGCCACCGGCTCGCCCGCGGCCCCGAAGGGCACACAGGGCCATTCGCCGGACAGCCCCGCCATCAGCCCGCTTTGCCCGTGATCGGGCCGGTCCAGCCACGGCGCGCGGGCCAGCGGGCGATGCAGGCGCCCATCGGGCAGGGTCAGGGCCAGATCGCGGATCATCGCCCCGAGGCTCTGCACCGCCAGATAGCCCCTGTCCCAGCGCAGCTCCTGCACGGGGCCGATCTCGCGCGCAGGAGTCAGTTGCGCAGAAGGGGGAAGCGGGGCAGGGGGAAGCGGGGGGCTCATCGGCGGTCGATGGTGAAATTGACGAAGACCGCGGCAAGGATCAGCGCCCCGCGCACCACCTGCTGGGCATAGGGGTTGAAGCCCCAAAGCGTCATCGCATTGATCACCACGCCCAGAAACAGCACGCCGATAAACGCCCCGAAAACCGAGCCGCGCCCGCCAAACAGGCTGACGCCGCCAATGATCACCGCAGAGATCACCTCGAGCTCCATGCCGCGCGCGATGGTGGGATTGCCGGAATTGATCAGCGAGGAATAGACGATGCCGCCAATCGCCGCAAAGACCGCCACCAGCATCATGCAGATCGTCTTGGTGCGCCAGACATTGATGCCCGACAGGCGCGCGGCCTCCATATTGCCGCCGACCGAATAGATCGCCCGCCCCAGCGTGGTGTAATTGGCAATCACGAAGGTCAGCACGAAGGTGAACAGCAGCAGATAGACCGGCACCGGCACCCCCAGCAGGCGCCCGCTGCCGATGATGTAATACCACGAGGGGAAAGCCTCGATGGCCGAGCCGTTGGTGATCAGGTTGGCCAGCCCCGCAAGCGTGGCCATCATCGCCAGCGAGGTGATGAAGGTGGGCACTCCGATCCGGTGGCGCAGGGCACCGTTGAGCCAGCCGATACCGGCGGCAAAGCCCAGCGTCACCACGATCCCGAGCACCACGAAATACCACTGCGGTTCGAAGGCATGGCCCGAGGCGCGCTGCACCACCCATGCGGTGATGCAGGACGAGACCGCCACCATCGAGCCCACCGAAAGGTCGATCTCGCCGACGATGATCACCAGCGTCATGCCGCAGGCGATGATGCCGGGAACGGCGATATTACGCAGGATATTCAGTTGGTTATCGACTGTCATGAAGCCGTTGGCGGTGCTGGCCACGATGGCGTAGAGCACCGCGAGGATCACCAGCATGGAATGGCGGCGCAGCAGGTCTGTCAGGGCCAGCCGGCGCTGTGTCAGGGGCGGGATGGTCGAGGCGGTGGGCAGGCTCATAGCGGGGTTCCTTCCGGTTCGGGGGCCAGGCGTTTGGGGTGGGGCTGTGGGGGCTGTTCGGGGTCGGGGCGCATACAGGCGGCGTAAAGCGCCTTGGGGTCGAGGCCGTGGTTGTGGAATTCCTCGGTGATCCGCCCGCCATGCAGCACAAGGATCCGGTCACAGCATTCGGTGAGATCCTCGAGTTCGGTGGAGACGACGATGCAGGACAGGCCCTGTTCGGCCATTTCCCAGATGATCTGGTAGATCTGGTGCTTGGCCTGCACATCCACGCCGCGCCCCGGTTCGTCAAACAGCAGGATATCGGGCGCGTTGTTCAGCCAGCCGCCCACCACGATTTTCTGCTGGTTGCCGCCCGACAGGGCCGAGACCGGCAGCATCGCATCGCCGATCTTGATCTGTAACCGCTTGATCTGCTTGGCGACATGGGGGTCTTCATGGCGCAGGCTCGTCCAGCCGCTGGGGGCGATCCGGTCCAGCGCGGCAAGGCAGAGATTGGCATGGCTTGACAGCTCCTGCACCAGCCCCGCGGCCTTGCGGTCCTCGGAGGCATAGCCAAGGCCCGCCGCCTTCATCTGCGCGATGGTGGGGCGGGGATAGGGCCTGCCCTTCACCGTCAGCTGGCCACTGTCAAAGGGGCGCGCGCCGAACAGCGCATGCAAAAGCTCGGTGCGTCCGGCCCCGAGCATGCCCGCAATCCCCAGCACCTCGCCGCGATGCAGATCGAAGGAGACATCCTTGAGATAGGGGGCCAGCCGCAGGTTGCGCAGCTCAAGCGCCGGTGCGCGGGTGTCGATCTTGCGCTGCGGGCGTTCGAGCGGGGGCAGATCGCCGAACATCAGGTCCAGAACGGTCTGCGGGTCGGCCTCTTCCATTGCGACAGAGCCCACGAAATGCCCGTCGCGGATGGCGGTCACGGTTCTGGCGATCCGTGGCAGTTCCGACAGCCTGTGCGAGATATAGAGGATGGTCACCCCCCGCGCCTCCAGCCGTTTGACCAGATCGAAAAGCTGGTTCACCTCGGCCTGCGCCAGCGCCGAGGTCGGCTCGTCCAGCAGCAGCACCTTGGGATGCAGGCTCATCGCCTTGGCGATCTCGACAATCTGCTGCCGCCCGACAGAGAGGCTGGCGACTTCGGCCCGCGGGTCGATATCCTGTGCGCCGATATCGGCCAGCAGCGCCTGCGCCTCGCGGTACAGGCGCGCCCAGTCCACCAGCAGCCCGCGCTTGGGCAGACGTCCGAGAAACAGGTTCTCGGCCACGGTCAGCCCCGGTACCAGCGACAGTTCCTGATACACGGTGACAATACCTGCGGCCAGCGCATCGGCGGGGGTGTCGAAGGCCATCGGCACCCCGTCAAGGGCAAGGCCCCCGCGGCTGGGCCGGATCGCCCCCGAGAGCATCTTGATCAGGGTGCTCTTGCCCGAGCCGTTCTTGCCGATCAGCGCATGGACCTGACCGGAGGCGAAGCTATGGGTGAACCCTTCGAGGGCCTTGATCGGCCCGTAATGTTTGGTGAGATCGGTGAATTCGAGGCGGCTCATTCTCTCTCCTTGCAGCCAGAGGGGAACGTGCCAACCGCCGCGCGGCGGTTGGCAGGCAGATGGCGGCTTAACGCAGGGTGGCCACATAGCGCATGATGGCGTCTTTCTGGCCGCGTTGCAGCGGCACCACCGGCACCTTGTTCATTTTGGCCACCTGTCCCGTTGCATCCATCAGCGCGAAGGCGGCCTCGGCACCGGCCCGCCCCATCGCCTGACCGCTTTGCGCGGTGGTGGCCTGTAGCACATCGTCACTGGCCATCAGGCCCCGCGCCAGCTGTTCCGAGCCGTCGATGCCGAAGACATAGACCTTGCCCATCCGGCCCGCATTGCGCACCGCCTGCATCGCGCCCACGGTGCCGCCCTCATTGGCGGCGAAGAGCAGGTTGATATCGGGATGGGCGGTCAGCATATCGGTGGCCACCTGCACGGCTTTCTCGGGCATCCACGCATCCTGCGTGCCGAGGATGTCGATCTGGGTGCCCTTGGTGACCGTGTCGCGGAAGCCGCCGACGCGGGCGGCCGACTGTTCGGGCAGCAGGCTGGAAAAGGCCAGAATGCCGATCTTGGCACGGCCGCCCATCCTGTCCTTGATGAAGGCGGCGGCGGCCTCGCCGGTATGGGTGCCCAGCTCGCGGTCCTCGGTGGCGAATGTCGCATCGGCCAGATCCGGATCGGCCAGCCCGCCATTGAGCGCGACAATGGTGATGCCCTTCGCCTTGGCCCGCGCAAGGGCCGCCGCCGAATTGGTGGCCGAGACCGGCGCGATCAGGATCGCATCGACCCCGCGCGAGATATAGGTATCGATGGCCTGCGCCTCTTTGGTGATATCGCCATCGATATTCAGCTCCAGCACCTCCGCGCCATGCGCCTTGGCCACATCGCGGATGCCCGATTGCATCGAGGTCATGAACTGGTCGCCCATGAAGACGATGCTGGCGATCACCGTCTTGCCCTGCGCGTCCGGCGCCGGTGTGTCCTGTGCCTGCGCGGGCAGCCCGCCCAGCAGGCCACCCAGCAGCCCGAGCAGGCCCAAGGCCGTGGCCATGCCAAGGCCGTTCCGTCTGTTGATAATATAACCCATTGTTTTCTCCTCCCTTTATGTCCGGTTTCAGAAGGCCACGCGGATGCGGACCTCCCCGATACGGGTCTCCCCGCTATGGCCTAACCGATATGGGCCTGCCCGCGCAGGCAGGGGCTGCGGGCTGTGTCCCCCAGCTCTGCCAGAGACGGGATCGCATCGGTGGCCGTCGCTCCTCCAAGCGACAGGGCGGCCACCTTGCATCCAAGCGCCAGAGCCTCCGGCGCCGGTCTTTCTTCGTGGAGCGCATGCAGCACGGCGGCGGCAAACGCATCGCCCGCCCCCACGGGGCTGAGGATGGCCTCGGGCGGCACGGGGGCCACCTCATGGACCGTCGTGCCCTCCCGCGCGACCCAGAGCGCCAGCGCGGGGGTGTGCACGATCACCGCATGGCCCACCCCCTGTGCCAGCAGCGCCCGTGCGGCGGCCTCCAGCCCGTGGCGGTCGGCGGGGCCTGCGACCGGCTGTCCGGTGGCGCGGGCGGCCTCGACCTCGTTGAGAAACAGCACATCGATCGCAGGCAGCGTGGCCTGCACCACCGCGCGGTATCCGGGGGCGGCGCTGGACACCAGATCGACGCAGGTCATCATCCCCGCCGCCTGTGCCCCGCGCAGCAGGTGATAGGCGGCGCTGCGCCCGTCTGCACCGATTTTATCAAGCGCGGGCAAGAGGTTGAGATAGCCCAGATAGAACAGCTTGCAGCCCGCATCGGCCAGCGCGGCCAGATCCACGCTGTCCTGCGCCAGATCGCTGTTGACGCCCGCATGATAGAAGAAAGTGCGGCTGTCACCGGGCACGTTCATCACATGGGTATGGGCCGTCACGCCCGCCCGCACCCGCCGCAGATGCCGCAGATGCCGCGCCCGAAGGCCGGTCCGCGCGATCCGCTCATGGACCTCGTCACCGAAGCTGTCGTCCCCGACCAGCCCGATCGGATAGACGGGATAGCCCCCGTCCAGGGCCGCCAGATCCGCCGAGACATTGGCCGCACCGCCCCCCAGCCCGCTGGTCTGGCGCGAGATGCCGACCAGATCGGATTTCTCCGGCCAATGGCCGATGTCATGGACGATATCGAGGATCCAGTTGCCCATACAGGCAATGCCGCGCCGTGTCGGGGCCGTCATTGCGGCACCTCGTTCCACAGCAGGCGATAGGGCGGCTCGTCTTCCTCCACCTCGGAAAACCGCCCCTGACCGCCGAGAAAGAAGTTATCGCCCTGATCGTCGTTGCACTGGCTGACCTCGGCCACGAAAACGGGGGCCTCCTCGCCCCAGAACCGGTGCTGTAATCCGCGCGGGATGGTGATGCTCTGGCCCGCCCGCAGGCGGTGGATGCGGTCGAAGGCGGGATGGGCGGCGCCGTCGATGCGGATCTGCTGCGGCGGCGCGCCGGTGCCCAGATAGCCCTCGGGGGTGAACGCGACGCAGAGCGTGCCGCCGCCGCGCACGATGATGTCCTCGAGCTTGTGCTTATGGGCATGGAAGGGCGTTTCCTGCCCCACCCCCACAAAGAGCAGCTTTTCGGCATAGGGGCGTTCCTCGCCGGACAGATGCGCCAGCCCGTTGCGCACGCAAAACAGCGTCAGCCCGCGCGCGGCAAATTCCCCCGAGCCGAAATCGGTCACATCCCAGCCAAGCTGCCGCTCGGCCAGCCAGCGGCTGTGGTCGCGGTGGCGCAGCACATCGGCCATATCCCAGCCCGCCCAGTCGGGCAGCGCCCAGAGGTGATGCGCCAGCATCGCCTCCGCGCTGCGCAATGCGGTGTTGATTTCCGACCGCTTCATGAGGGGTAGTCCACGTCTTGCGCCTGACCGGACAGGCCCGCCGCAAGCGCCGCTGTCAGCAGCGCGTGATGGTCTGCCGCCTCTTCGGGGGTGGCACAGCCGAAACCGCAGGCCGTGCCGCCGGCCAGTTCCTCGACAAAGGCCGCCCACATCTGCTGGATCGCATCGGTAAAGCCGAATTCGAAGATGCCGCCGGTGATGGTGGGGAATTGCGGCGTGAAGCCCAGATCCTCGACCTGCCATGTCTGGCCGCCACCCGCGCTATAGCGCATGAACTGCCACTGGCGCGGGTTCTTGGTGGAGAAACAGGCCGAGCCCTCCATCCCCAGCACCCTGAGCGACCATGTGTTGGACTCGCCCGGCGCGATGCGCCATGTCTTGAGCACCAGCGGGAAGCGGCCCTGCCCGTCGGCATCCTCGACCATGCCGGTGATGGTGGCATTGTCCCATGTGCGGCAGGGCACGCGCCCGCCACGGCCATCGGGGCGGTCGGGCACACGTTTGACAAGGCTTGCCTGCACCCGCGCGGGCTTCCAGCCAAGGCGCAGCGGCACATGGCACACATGCATCCCCAGATCGCCCATACAGCCATATTCGCCATTCACCTCGACCATGCGCTTCCAGTTGATCACCTTGTCGGGGTTGATGTCGGAGCTGTGCAGGAAGGCGCTCTCGACCTCGAGGATCCGGCCGCAGGCGCCCGAGCGCACGAAATCGATGACCTTCTGCGCCCCCGGATAGAACGGCATCTCGGACGAGCAGCGCACCAGCAGATCGGGGCGGGCCTTTAGCGCGGCCATGATCGTGGCATTCTGCGCCTGATCCATGCCAAAGGGTTTCTCGCCCAGCAGATGCTTGCCCGCCGCCAGAATGGCCGGATAGATCTCGGCATGCAGCACATGCGGCACCGCGCAATAGACGGCCTCCACATCGGGATTGGCCAGCAGCTCGGTATAGTCGGTGGTGATCTGCGAGAGGGTCGGGATATTGTCGCGATACCACCCCATCAGATCGCTGTTCGTGTCGCAGACCGCGACGATCTCGGGCCGCGCGCTGGCCTTGGTCAGATGCATCCAGCGGGCGGCGGCAGAGGCGAATTCGCGCCCCATCAGACCGCAGCCGATAATGCCGAAACGGATGGTTCTCATGCCCCCGCCCCCAGCAGCGCCAGCGCCTGCGGCACGGTGGCGTTTTCATGCACGACCGCCATCAGCGCACGGGTCATCGCCGCCGGATCGGCATGGTGGATGACATTGCGCCCATAGACGATGCCGCGCGCGCCCTGTTCCATCAACACCTTGGTGCGGCTGAGGATTTCCTCATCCGAGACCTTGCCGCCGCCGCGCACCAGCACCGGAATATCCTGCGCGATCTCGATCACGCGGTGATATTCGGCCGGATTGGTGCAGGGGTCGGCCTTGATGATATCGGCGCCCAGCTCCACCGCCTGCCGCACCAGAGGCAGGATCTTGTCGATATCGCCATCGACCATATAACCGCCATTGGTGTTGTCCTGCATCACCAGCGGCTCGACCATCAGCGGCATCGAGGCCTGATCGCAGACATGTTTGAGCGCGTTGATATTGGCGATACAGGCGCGATAGACCTCGGGCTCGTCGGGCAGCATCAGCAGGTTGACCACCACACAGGCCGCATCCAGCCGGATCGCCTGCTCCACCGGCTTGTCGATCACCTCGGAAAACAGCAGGCGGGGCAGGGGGGTGCCATAGACATTGGCGATATCGGTGCGCAGCACCAGCGCGGGCCGGTCCTTGCCGGGGCGGGCCTGCAGGATCGGCGCGGTGCCGGGGGGCAACTGGATCGCATCGGGGGCGGCCTTTGCCACGATCTCGACGGCCTGTTTCATATTCTCGATGCCGTTGAGAAAGCCCTTTTCGTTGAACATCCCGTGGTCGATGGCCACGTCAAAGCAGTTGCCCGAAGGGGCAAAGAGGCGGTTCATCCGCGCCTGTTTCATGATTTTCTCCTCCAGATCGTTTCCGGGTTCCTCACATGTGGAAACGATTCCAGACGAGCCTATGCGAATCCGGTTTTCAGTCAACTCTTTCCTGCGCCACTGCCACGGCGCAAAGGCGGGCGTGCCGGATAAGCTGCGGGAAATATGATATATTTTTGATCTATTTTTTCAGCGATGCGGGCGGGTGACACCCCCGCAGCACCGCAAAAACCGCCCCGACGCCGCGCCAGACAGGCCGCAGCCCATGACAGAAAGCCGCGCCCCTCAGCCCGTGGCGGGCGTTCCGGCGCGGCGTGTCCGGCGACGCAGGACACGGGTCTGCGTCGGGGGGCGGTCAGCTAGAGGCCATGCACACCGCGCAGACGCCGCTCGGCCTGATCGGCGGCGATATCGGTGACCAGCATATAGCCCGGCGCATGGGTGATGGCGAAGGCGGGTCTGGCCGCCAGAATAGCCGCTTGCGGGGTGACACCGCAGGCCCAGAACACGGGAATATCGCCCGGTTCGATGACCGGCGCATCGCCATAATCGGGCTGCATCAGGTCTGTGATGCCGATCTGGGCCGGATCGCCCAGATGCACGGGCGCGCCATGCGCCAGCGGCATACGGGCGCAGATCTGCACCGCCTCGATGGCCGCAGCTGCGGGCATCGCGCGCATCGACACCACCACGGGCCCGTGAAACGCCCCCGAGGGGCGGGTGGCCAGAGTGGTGCGATACATCGGCACATTGCGCCCCGCCTCCTGATGGCGCAGCGGCAGGCCCGCCTTGGCCAGCGCGGCCTCGAAGCTGAACGAACAGCCGATGGCAAAGCTCACCAGATCGGGCCGCCAGAGCGCGGCGATCTCTTCGGGCTCCTCGGTCAGCACCCCGTCGTGCCACACACGATAGCGCGGCAGGTCATAGCGCAGGTCGATATCCTGCCCCAGCGAAGGCAGGGCCACAGCGCCGGGTTCGCTGACGGCCAGCAGCGGGATCGGCTGCGGATTGGCCTGGGCAAAGCGCAGGAAGGCGCTGGCTTCGGCCTCGGGCAGGATCACCAGATTGGCCTGAAGCGCATCACCACCCACGCCTGTGGTCGGTGCGCGGAAACGGCGGGCGCGGATTTCTTGCCGTAAGATATGCGGGATGCTGAGATCTGTCATCTGGCTCTCCGGTTGGGGTCGGGGGACTATCGGACGACCGCGTGAATTAAGCAATGGCGCGAATGTGGCCCGCAGCGGCTTGGTCTTCGGATCGGCATTTTTGCGTCCGGATATGCAGCAGGATGGCCTTTGGGTGCAGCGGGCCAAGGACGCGAGGCGCGACGATCTTCCACTGGCGAGGCCGCCATTTTCGTTCAACGCGCAAGAGATGGCGGCCCTTCACCAAAGGCGGGTTGAACGAGACCTGATCGCGGTGGAAGACCTGATGGCCAGAACATTTTAGCGGTTGTTCAGGGGGCCGTCGCCCCCCCCGATTTCCAGAGTAATCTCGGGGCAGGTCCGGACGATATTGCCTGCTTCGCCGGACAGGTCTGGCCCTGCGGCACTTGCCGCGGCAGCATCGATATCATTCCCCCCCCTCTGACGGACCCTCGGGTGCGGGGCAGCGCGGGGAGCGCCGCGCCGCTTGGAATTCGGCGTCCGAGAAGGTCATGATATATTGTGGTAATTGCGGGAAATAGTTGGTGGCCTCTTTCCACACACGTTCTGGCGGCGGGCCCATCGTTGCGCAGACAAATGCCACATCGCGGAGATCAGACAGGGCATTCCCGATCTTATCCGATGCGATTGTCAGCGCGCCATTCGGCCCGAACAA